>JBBPZK010000165.1:0-7668 GCA_038199155.1 Rubrobacterales bacterium
ATGAGCCGTAGATTCCTCGTTCCATTTGTCGCCATTCGACCCCCGAACCTTTTCCGTTACGAGTTTCCAGGGCTCATTTTGCACGTTTTCGACCTCTCTGGCTACGATTTGGGTTAAAACTCGCACCGGAAACTTACTTCCCTTACGAGTTTTTGGCTTGTCTCTTATGCTGTCCACGAGGTGGGAAACCGCCGTATTTCCGTTCAGAATCGGTGCTTGAGGTGACGGCCACCACGACCGTCACCTTCTGATGTCCGAGGGTGCCGCCGGTGCGGCATCGGGAGTGGTGCCGAAGACACGCCGATAAGAGTCTTCGCCATAGCTGGTCGGCAACGGCTCGCCTTCGACGAGCCGGTACGTGCGTCCGCCGTCGGGTTGCCTTTCGGCGCGAAGGAAGAGGGCCGTGTCCAGCTTCTGTCGGTAGAACCTGTGCGCCAGGTCGAATAGATGGGTGACGAAGAAGATCTTGACGCCCGCTTCCATCAGGGCGCGGATGACTTGACGCGCGATCTCGGAGCCTTCTCTCTCGTTTGTCGCCGCGAATGACTCATTGCACAGCAAGATGCTGTTTGGCGTGATCTCATCGGCGATGTCGCTCATCCTGCTTAGCTCCTCATCGAGTTTACCGCTCTCCATGCTCGCGTCTTCTTCCCGCTTGTAGTGCGTGAAGATGCTGTCGCAGACGTTGGCGCGGAAGGATTCGGCCGGCACGAACATCCCACTCTGCATCATCAGCTGCGCCAGACCCACGCTGCGCAGGAACGTCGACTTGCCGCCCTGGTTGGCGCCGGTGATCATCACGAGTGATTTGTTGTCCGCATTCACCTCGTTACCCACTACTCGCGCTTCAAGGTTCAGCGTGAGGCAGGCGTCGTAGAGTCCCTGGGCCGAGAGCACGGGCCCGCCGGCCGGCATCGGGTCGGGAAAGCACGTGGGCTCACCCTTCTCGACGAGCCGCTCATGCAGGTTCAGACACCCGACATAGAAGGCGAGCTCCGTCCGCAGCACGGTAAAGAAGCCGAGGACGTGATCGGTGGATTGGGCGAGCGCGTTGGCAACCTGGTTGACTCCCTGATCCTGTAGCCTGGTTAGTGCCTTGAAGCCGTTTTCGTCCCGATCGGCGATCTGGAAGCTGTAGCCGGAGTGGCCCTTGTCGGTAATCCTGTCGGTGATCCTTTCCAACCAACCTTGTTCGGGAGGACGGTGAAGGACGTGGCGCGTACCCTTGTTCCCCTTGCCAAGCTCGGCACTCATCAGGACGCCGCGCCGGAGCCCGAGCTCCTTGAGATGCTCGTCGATGGTCGCCAGATACTCGTCGTCGAGCTCGTCGGCGAGCATGGCGAAGAACCGCGCGAAACCCTCCGAATGGAACTTGCTCGCATGGTCGTCGGCGAGCTGCCGGAGCTGCTTGAGACTGTCCACGAGCAGTTCCAGCACCTTAACGGACCTGCTCAGGATCCTGTCGGGAGAATCTCTCAAGAGGCTGCCATGTACCTTCCGCTCGCTCTCGATCGCCTCGCCCGCGATTTCATACATCCGCCGGACGATAGACGGCTGCTCGAGGCAGTCGGCCAGCGCGTGCTGGCGGTAGACGATCTCATCCGGATCGGTCAGGCTCACGAGGATGACTCTCCCCACAATGTCGAACAGGAGTGGATCCCCGCCCGCCATGACGCCCATCAGCGTGTCCAGCTCAAGGTCCTGCGTGAGCGCCTCGTGGCCTGGCGGCAGCGTCCGTTCCATGTCGAGGTCCTGGTCTCTATGCATGAGGAATACCTTCATCAGGCGACGCGCCTCCTCAGCGAGTCGTACGTGAGACGGTACTTCTCGGCGATCGCGGCGGCGTAGGCGAGCCCGTCGGCAGGCTTCCTTACGACCTTGTATGTCCGCTCTGCCGGGTTGTCGGGGGCCACCGTGCTCACCATGCTGGCGGTGCTCTCGCCGAGCGAGGCCAACTCGTCCACGAACGTCACGTAGACGCACAAGAGGTCCAACGCTATTATCTGCTTCATCACCGTCCTGCCGAGGACGAGAGCATCCTCCAGCGTCGTCGAGGTAAAGCTCTCGTTCATGATGAGGATACTGCTACCCGCTGTCTGTTGCAGAATGTCGTGAACTCTGACCAACTCATCCTCGAGCTTCCCCCTCAGCGTCGCCAGGTCTTCCTCCCTCTCGAAGTGGGTAAATATTTGGTCGGGCAACGAGAGGCTCGCCCTCCTCCCCGGTACGGGAAAGCCGAGGCTGGAGAGGTAGTGTAGCTGGCCGAACATCCGGGCGAAGGTCGTCTTGCCGCCCTGGTTCGGGCCGGTTACGACGAGTATGCGCTCCGGGTCCTTCAGGTGAAAATCGTTGCACACCACCGCCGAGCCTCCGGAGACGAGTTTGTTCGCCAGGGCGAGGTCGAACGCTTCCTCGGCATGGACCTCCTTCGACTGGTCAGACACCTCCGGGTAGCAAAACGGTAATCCGGCTCTCTTGAACCGCCCGATGTACTCTAGGTATGTCAGGTAGAATTGCACCTCGCGGTCGAAAGCTCCGATCTTGCCATCCAGATAATCGCGGTGGCGGGAGCGGAACTCGTCCAGCGTACTGAAGACCTCGGGGTGCAGTTGCGCGACGAGATTCAGTATGCGGGCTTCGACGTGATTCATGTCGGCTTCGCCGCGGAACTTGCCCCGGTAATCCTTTACCGCCCCCTGCTTGAATTTCGCGAATATCTCCTCCACTTCCGTGCTGTAGTCGGCCTCCCCATCGTACTTGCCGACCCTGACCCGGTTGCCCCTGATGTGAACGGAGTATCTCACTCCGGCGAGAGCCTCCTTTAGCGCTTGCGTCTCGGCCACAAGCGAAGTGAAGCCGTCCGACTCCGTGTAGTCGCCGAGGTACTCGCAAAGCGCCTGGAATCCACGCGAGTCTACCTCCAGATGAGTGAGATCGTCCGCCAGCGAGCGGACGGCATCGCAATAGAGTTCAACCGCGTCCAGGAACCAGCGTTCCTTCTGATACTCGTAGTGCAGCTTCTCCTCCTGAGCGAGGTGTTCGCGCATTCGCCGCATTGTCCGAGCGAATGCCTCGACAGACTCGAGCACCGCGCGCTTCTCGAGGTCGCGCGATACTTCGTGACGGTACCGCACGGCCGCGACATCGTGCAACGGAGCGTGGAAGAAGGGCTTGAGGTCGTATTCCTCGCGGCCGGCGGTCATCGACTCCAGCACCTGATCGAGATTTAAGTCAGCGAAAAACGAAGGCTCCTCCAGCGCATTGGCGTCGACGCTGTTTTCGCTCCGGTCGAAGAGGATGCTGTGGAATCGCACGAAAAAACCTCACCTCCTGAGATACTGGAAACGGAGCCCAACAAAAAGGCCCCCACTGCTGCCAAGGCAGCCGGTAGAAGCCATCAGCACCATCGGGAGTGCGGTTCTCAAGGCGAGCCTCATCGCCCCTCTGCTTTTGCCACTAACATTATATCCTCTGAGCCCTCGCGCTGCGCGATGCGCGCTCCGCTTACCGGGGTGCATCGACTTCGATATCCGGCCCTCCGTCGACGGTCTGGTCCGCGAGGCCCGAGGAAAGCATGCCGGACCCTGATGAATCTCGCTTGAAGAGTCCGGGACACCGCATGGAGGATGGGGGGCGTTGCGCCAACATCAACCGCCAAACCCCGCCTGAAAGATCAAGGCCATCACCGCGGCGGAGCAGGTGCCGATCAGCGGGCTCAAAGTCCAGTTGAGCACAATACCGTACACCGTGGCGCGCTCGAGCCCGTTTCTCGCATGCTCGGAGGGTTCCTTAGCCGTTTACCCGTCTATTGCGGGTTGCGAGAAGTACCGGGATCGCCGCGAGCTGGACGACCACGGAGAACACCACCACGGAGAGTACCGACACGTGGTCGTAGAGCGCGCCCAGCAGCACGCTTCCGAGGAACCACGCCACCCCGTATCCGGCGTTAAATACGCCGTAGGCGTAAGCTCTGCGGTCCGCGAGGACCATATCCGCGATGGGCGCGCTCATCAGCGAGTCCTGTATCCCCATGCCGACGCCCCACAAGACCATCCCCACCACCACGAGGGTGAACCCTCCCAGGAAAGCGAACGGGGCGAAGAAGGCAGCCAGGAGAGCCGCGAGGACCAGGACCGGGAAACCTCTACGGTCGAACCACCTGCCGAACACCAGTGCCGACATCCCGGAGACAGCCATCGCCACCGCGTAGAGAACAGGGATCTCATCGCTCGATGCCACCGAGGCCTTCTGGAGGTGGAAAGCCACGAGGATGAAGTCGGCGTACCCCAGTGCGATCAGCGACATGGCTGCCAGGTAGGTCCAGAACGCCCGCGGCAGCCTCCTGTCCCCGGAAGCCGCCTCTTGTGTATCGGTCTCCAGCTCGCGCGGGTTGGGATATTGCCTGCGCCCGGCGGCGAGCACCACCAGCGACACCAGCGCCGGTATCAGGAGGAACGCGTAGCCTGTCCGGTAGGAGCCGTCTAAGTAGAGGACGGCGGCCATCGCGAGCGGTCCGACCAAGGCGCCGGTCTGGTCGAGCGCCTCTCGCAGGGCGAAGGCCCACCCCTGGCCTATCACCGTCCCGGCGTGGGAGAGCATGGCGTCGCGCGGGGGATTGCGCAAGCCCTTGCCGATCCTCTCACAGATCATCAGCGCCGCCGCCACCTGCCAGCTCCCCGCGAGGGTGAGCAGCGGCACGGCCAGCAGGTTCACCACGTAGCCCACACCGATGATGAGCCAGTAGCGTCCCGTGCGGCTGCTGACGTACCCCGAGAAGAGCCTGATGAGGTACCCGAGAAGCTCTCCCAGTCCCGCGACGACGCCCACGGCCGTGCCCGTCGCCCCCAACACCGCCAGAAACGGGCCGTTTATGCCGCGGGCGCCCTCGTAGGTCATGTCAGCGAACAGGCTCAGGATGCCTATGACGATGACGAACCTTAGTGCCGCACGTCGCCCATCGGGCGCTGCCTTGTCCCCGGAACGTTTTCGATTCTCAGCCAAGCTTTTATCCTTTTCGTCTCAGAGCCGTGATGTAACCCCGGAGCCTTTGCAAGAGGCTCGGCGCGGGCGCGGAAACGAAGACAGCCGACGGCCGGCTTACGCCCACGGGAAACGGAGGCTCTACTCGAGCCGGGTCGGCTTCCATGGCTCGCAGCTTCGCTTCCAGCTGCGTGACCTCGAAGGAGAGCCCTTTGATCTCTTTTTCCAACCGCTCGAGAGGTCCCTGCTGCATACGTTGTAGCTCGTCGGCGAGGACCTCCTACTCTTTCCGGCTCGAGGTGTGGTCCTTTTCTTCGGACGCCTGCCGGACTCTCAGGACACCACAAGATGCCCGGGTCTGGGCGAGCACCAACAGCAGGTCGTCCAGGCGCTGCTCCAGAGTGCCGTCCATGAGCAGCCCGACCTTTCTGGGGTGATCGAGGCAAGAGCGGAGACCTCGCTGTAGAGCGCGTTCCGGAGCGAGCGTGTCCGCGCCTTGCTGTTGGCGAATTACCCGGTAGACATCCTCCGGCAGTCGTACGGTGATCATTCACCGTCACCTAGAACCTGTAGAAGGGCCTCCCGGCGTTCGAGGAGCTGGTCGCGCTGGCCTTCGAGGCGTGGGATCAGGTGGTTTCTGGTAGCCGCGACCTCCAGCTTGAGGGCCGGGTTGACCATCTTCCCGATCTGGTAGTCACCGGCGGACTCGGCGAAAGAGAAGTGGGACCTCGCGCAAGCCGCCTGTGTACGGGCCAGATCTTCGTACATGGCCTCGTAGACTTCCTGCCGCTGCTCTCCGTTCTGTTCGAGCGCGTCCCTGCTGTTCTCCAGCGTCTCCAGATAGAATCCCAGGAGCAGCGCGTAGGCCAGAAGGTCCTCCTCTCTGGCGTACTCACCGTCTTTTGCCAGCGCGCCTTCGAGCAGGCGCGGAGTCTCGCGTGAGGGATCTATCCGGATCTCCAGGAGTTCATCGTCCACGGCTGGTTACCCACCCCGGCGGCCGACCAGCCGGCGCACGGTCCGTATATGAGCGTCGCGCTCCCTGCCCCAGGGCTCATCCTGGTGTTGGTAGTCGTTGTGCTGGATGTGCCTGGAAAGGTCCTCTTCCAGCTCCTTCATCGCCGCGCGGGTGACCTCGACCAGCGCTTCCGGCAGTGCCCCGTCGGCCAGCGCCGAAGCGCGGCTCAGGTGCCTGACGCACACGGCTCCCGGACCGCCCACCACCTCCTTCAATGAGCCGTCCCCCGCTCCCTCTATAAGGACCCGCAGATACCGCTCTTCCGACTCAGCCTCCGACCGGCAGACCATGCACCCCGAGCCAGGTTCGGGGATGGACGGTGGCTCGGATGACCCGCCAAGAACCGTAGGGAGGATCGCGGAGGTCTTCGCGGGCTCCGGTGCACGGGAGAGGTGCTCTATCTCCTGCCGGACAACGACCCGGTAGAGGATGGATATGCCCAGAGCATCTCGTAGGCGTGCCGGTTGCATGGCCCCAGCGAGTCCCTGAACCCCTTTTGGACTGCCGGATCATTCACCAATTCGTACAGGAGGTTGTCCAGGTAGTCGTGGCTGGTCTTGCTTACCAGACGGCAGACGGCGCACCCGTCCTGTCCTAGAGCCTCCTCGAGCTCGAAGTGGGCGATGCTCTTTCCCGTATTCTTCAAAGGTCGTCTCCCATGACGTTGGCTACGGCGGTCGCGGCATCCGGATCGGAGAGTGGGATCCGGCGTTCACGCAGGCCCTTTCTCGAGCGGCGGGATACGGTCACTCCTCCCGCGGTAGACTCCATGCCGGCGATGCGCCGACGAGGGATCGAGTATGCGGTGGAGCCGTACGTGTTGTCTCCAGTGGCCTCGCCTTCTTCTATGACGAGCAGACGCCGGTCGGTAGCCGCCAGGACGGTGGCGGCCACCACCCTCCGCCGCAGCACCAGCATCCGCCGTTCCCAGACGGCGGGTGCGAAGGTCACGGCCTCTAACACTTCCCCTGTCAGGAGTTGTCCCCGTAGCGCATTACGGAACTTCAGCGGCAGGCTTTCGAGGCCGGACTGTTCGGCCGGGTCCCGCTCCCGGCCGGCACCGCACGACTCCTCCAGAATGGAGCTGATGAGGTCCTCGAAAATACGTAGGGCAACGGCGTTGAAGTCGATCCGGATAGGGTCTTCACCGTCGGGCGTGAAAGCCACCCATGCGTGGAGCAGAACGTGGCCGATCTCGACCTCCAGCAGCTCCGCCAGAGAGATCTCCCGGCGGTCGACCTTCTGTTGCCTCTCTTCAAGGACCCACAACCGCCCGCCTCCGAGGCCGAGCGCCCGTGCCGGATCCACCACGCCCTCGCTCCGTAGCAGGCGGTCCCGCAGCCTGGTGAAACCTTGAGGTGGAACGAAAACGAACTCGTCCGCCGGAGGAGCGACCGCCACGAAAGCTTCGGGAAGTCCGTCCGGCCCTGGGACCCGATATGGAAACTCCGTACGCACCGCTCTCCACTCCCGTTGCAGCCTCTGGTTCTCTTCACCGGGACGGCGACAAAAAGCTCCTACGCCGTTGGTCCGGTGTAGAAGCTATCAGCACCTTTGCGAGATGCGGTTGATGAGGCGAGCTTCATCGCCTATAAGGTTGCCATCATTATACACGAAGCTAGTTTGTGTCTTCCGTCGGGTGCTCCTGTCGGGGCTCCATAAAGCTAGTC
>JBBPZK010000166.1:0-2263 GCA_038199155.1 Rubrobacterales bacterium
CGGCGGACAGAAGTTGAAGAGTGTCTTCAACAAGAGATCGCGTTTCTATATAATGCAAAGCATCGTCTTCACATCGGCACCCTGGATGAGTTTATGGCTGGTACTGTGTAGTTGTTTATATTGATTGAAGCGTTTTAAGATGAGTGTCGTGATCTTGAGGCCCTTCCCAGAAGACACCTAGCGAGTAGGTGGGACGCCTTGTAACCTACATACTCTGATGTACAATATGTCTTGATGTATGGAGCAAGGGGCCTGCGAGGGCTCGTTGCTTTTTTTATCGTTTGGAGAAGGTGAGAGAGACGGCAACACTGGATCGTTTGGCGAATATAGTGGAGGAGCGGCTACCGGAAGGGACGGAGCTTGTAGAGGCCCGTTTTTCTGGTGGACCGCTCCTTAGCTTGCTCGTGGATAGGGCTGATGGGAAGGTAGACCACGAGTTCTGCTCGCGGGTCGCCTCCACGGTCTCGCCGGTTCTCGAAGAGGAGGGCTACGACGGCATGATCGAGGTTTCCTCGCCGGGCATCGAGCGTCCGCTCACCAAGCCAGAGCACTTCCGGCGCTTCGTCGGACACGAGGCGAAGGTAAAGACCGCGGAGCCGATGGAGGGGCGGCGCAACTTCACCGGCACCATAGAGCGGGCCGGAGAGAACAGCTTTGTACTAAAACTCTTGGAGGGAGCGGAGGTGGAGCTGCCGTTCGGCTCCGCCTCCCGCGCGCGCCTCAAGGAGGAAATATAAACAGATGAACGTAGCGTTACTTTCAGCTCTACACGAGATAGAGACTAACAAAGGGATATCCTTCGATATCGTCAAAGGGGTCCTGGAGGAGTCTTTGCTGGCCGCTTACGAGGGTCGGGAGGGCGCGGTCGAAGAGGCCGAAGTCGTCCTCGACCCGGAGACCGGCGACTTGCGGGTGATGAAGGGGGGCGAGGACATAACGCCTGCCGACTTCACGCGCATAGCGGCGCAGGTTATGCGCCAAACTTTCTACCAGCGGCTGAACGAGGTGCATAACGACCAGCTTCTGGAAGAGTATGGCGAGCGAATGGGCGAGGTCGTCACGGGCATTGTCCAGCAGGCTCACCGGCGGATGACGCTCGTGGACCTGGGACGGGTCGAGGCCATCCTGCCGGCCAGCGAGCAGGTCTCGAACGAGCGTTACGAGAACGGGCAGAGGATCAAGGTGTACCTGTTGGAGATCCGGGAACCGGGCCGAGGTCCGAGCCTGGTCGTCAGCCGCCGCAACGAGGGTCTTCTTAGGAGGCTCTTCGAGTTGGAGGTACCGGAGATCTACGACAAGCTCGTGGAGATCAAAGCCGTTGCCCGCGAGGCCGGGCTCCGCTCGAAGGTCGCCGTCTGGTCCAACGAGAATGGGATAGACCCGGTCGGGGCCTGCGTCGGGCCGAGAGGGAGCCGCGTTCGGGCGGTCGTCTCCGAACTGAGAAACGAGAAGATAGACATCATCCAGTGGGACCCGGACCCGGCCCGCTTTATAGCGAAGGCGCTCTCGCCCGCGAGGGTCAGGGAGGTCTACCTGGATGAAGACGAGCAGCAGGCGGAGGTGATCGTCCCGGACGACCAGCTTTCGCTCGCTATAGGTCGCGAGGGCCAGAACGCCCGATTGGCCGTCAAGCTGACAGATTGGAAGATAGACATAAAGCCCGAAAGCCAGGCAACCGACTACGAGGACGAAGGCGAGGAGTGGGCGCCCGAGGAGGATTCCGCGATGCACCGCTGCCGCGCGGTTCTCTCGAACGGGCGGCGTTGCGCCAACACCGCCCTGCCGGGATCGCTGTTCTGCGGCATCCCGTCGCACCAGGCTCAGGCGGAAGAGTTCGACGGACTGGTAGAGGGAACCTAAGGGGTTATATTGAGCAAGCGAGTATACGAGATAGCTAAAGAACTGAACCTCGAAAGCAAAGAGGTTCTAAGCCAACTGAGAGATGCCGGAGTAGAGGTGAAAAGCCACTCCTCTTCCGTGGATGAGCCGGTCTACGAGCGGGTTTTCGGCAACGGCGCCAACGGCCAGGCGGATACAAACGGTCGCACGGCGGCCCAGGAAGAAGAGGCCCAGGAAGCGCGGGTCGAGGCGGAGCACTCCGGACACAACGCCACGATCTCCGACGCTCCGGCGGAAGAGCCGGTCTCCGTGCCCGACGGTCAGAAGCAGAAGAGTCAAGGCGGACGGAAACGTCGGCGGGTCGTGATCGACGCGAGCGCCACCAACCGGGGTCCGCGCCCGACCGCAGCACCTGTCGCGCAGA
>JBBPZK010000167.1:0-7054 GCA_038199155.1 Rubrobacterales bacterium
ATGACCGACCGGCCTGGCGAATTAGCCGAGGTGCAGAACGAGTCTGTCTAGTACAGGCTCCACAAGACGAGGGCCGCCGAGGCTACGCCGAAGAGTGTGTAGACGATGCCGATCGGCAGGAAGAAGGAGGAGCTTCGCTGGGACGGCGTGACGTAGCGGGCGTAGGGGAAGATCTGGACGGCTTTTCGGAGTAGCGCGTTGTACTCGTAGCGGAAAATGGTCATGTGCAGGCCGCCGGCCGACGTGATGCCGCAGAAGGGCAAGGCCCAGAGCCTCGACGGATAGGCGTGCACGCCTAGCGGCGTGAGGATCACCAGCAGCACCCACGCCACCTGTATCCCCACGTAACTAACCCAGGCCGTTTTTATCCGGTATCTGTGTCGCATAGTTGACCTTGTGAGATTGTAGCGAGAGTGGAGGATGGAGACACGATGCCGTGAGCCATCTTCCGTTCCGGCCTGTAAACTATGCGCGGACGCTACAGAGAGGATGAGGCCATGATCCAGGAATCCATAATCGCAGACCCGTCACTGGCGGATGAGGGCAACCGGAAGATAGATTGGGCCGGGCAGCACTGTCCGGTTCTGAACACTATAGCGAAGGACCGTCTCTCCGACGGCTCGCTGCGGGGCCGGAAGGTCGCCGTGACCGTCCACCTCGAAGCGAAGACGGCCTACCTCGCGGTGCTGCTGCACGAGGCCGGGGCCGACGTTACCGTCACCGGGAGCAACCCGCTCTCGACCCAGGACGCCATCTGCGCGGGCCTCGTGGACCGGGGCATCCGCGTCTTCGCCACGCACGACCCGAGCGACGAAGACTTCGAGCGCTACATCCACCTGGCGCTCGAAACCGGGCCGGACCTGTTGTTGGACGACGGGGCCGAGTTGGTCGGACGCCTCATCCAGAGCCACCCGGACCTCATAGACAACGTGGAGGGCGCTACCGAGACGACGACTACCGGCATCCTGAAGGTTAGGGCCATGACGGGTGAGGGCGTGCTGCCGTTCCCTGTACTCGGGATCAACGACGCCCGCATGAAGCACCTCTTCGACAACCGTTATGGCACCGGCCACTCCTCGATAGTCAGCCTGCTCGCCAACACGAACCTCTTCCTCTCCGGCAGTCGGGTGGTCGTGATGGGCTTCGGTTGGGTGAGCCGCGGGCTCGCTAAGTACGCCGCTGGTTTCGGGGGACGCGTAATCGTCTGCGAGCCGGACCCGGTGAAGCTACTTGAGGCTTACGCCGAGGGCTACGAGGTGATGAACTCGCTCGACGCAGCCGAGGCCGGGGACTTCTTCCTGACCGGCACGGGCAACATAAGGGTGCTGCGCGCGGAGCACTTCGAGCGGATGAAAGACGGGGCGGTTCTCGCGAACGCCGGTCACTACGATCACGAGTTCGACATGGCGGCGCTGCGGGAGATGGCCGTGGCAGAGCGCGAGGTGCGCCAGAACATCACCGAGTACGAGATGCCCGACGGGAGGCGGCTGCACGTCATCGCGCGCGGCAGGCTCCTAAACTCCGGCGCGGGGGACGGACATCCGGTCGAGATCATGGACCTCACCTTCGCCCTCCACGCCCTCGGTATCCACCACCTCGCCAGCCACGCGAAGGACTTCGAGCCCGGTATACAACTCATCCCGGACGAGATAGACGACCTCGTCGCCCGAACCAAACTCGCCACTTTAGGAATCGAGCCCGAGACGCTGACCGAAGAGCAAATCTCCTACCAGAATAGCTGGCAGTAGGACCACCTCTGAACTACCGTCCGATGACGAGCGAAGACGTGGAGGCGGCCTACCAGACTTCCTCCAACGCCTTCGCCGAGAACCCCGAAGACCGGGCCAGAATAGAGAACCGCACCCCCGAAGAAGTCGCGAGTCGCCAGAAACGCCTCCACTATCTCCTGCGCACGGATCCCGATGGCGCCTGGATTGCGGACGATGATGACGGGAGGATGGCCGGTGTAGCCGTGTCGCTCCGGCGCGAGGGACTTTGGGTGCTCTCCTTACTCACGGTGGACGCAGAATACCGGAGCCGAGGAGTCGGCAAGTCCCTACTAAACCGCGCCCTTTCCTACGCGGAGGGTTGCCGGGGCGCCTTCCTGGCTTCATCCTCCCACCCGGCTGCCCTCCGCCGCTACGCGACGGCCGGTTTTGCACTCCTACCGACCTTCTCCGCAACCGGGATCGTCCGGCGCGAAGCCCTGCCAGGGAGTCTCGCCGTGCGCGAAGGGGGCGAATCGGACCTGGACCTCGCCGCCGACGTAGACCGAGGCTTGCGGGGCGCTCCCCACGGCCCGGACCTGGAATTCCTATTTGGCACCGGCGCCCGCATGTTCGTCTACGAGGATCCGGGCGCCAGAGGCTACGCCTTGTCTAAAGACGGCTCACCCGGCATCGTGGCCGCCACGACTACGGAGGCTGCCTCCGAATTGCTATGGGCGTGTCTGGCTGATGCTCCGGCTGGAGATACGGAGGTCACGGTCAACTGGTTGACGGCCGATCAGGGATGGGCGGTGGACGTTGCGCTTTCTGCGGGGCTGGCGCTCAAGCCGTGGGGCGCTTTGTGTGTTAGAGGAGAGGTGGGTCCTCTAGCGCCTTACCTCCCAAACGGGTCACTTCTCTGAGGGTGCGGGCGCTACGGTGACCAGAACACTAACCATCAACTACACGGGGTTCAGGGAGTGTCCGAACTGCGAGGGGCGCGGCGACGACGGCTCCGCCTGGCGGCCGTTCGAGTGCAAGAGGTGCAAGGGGCATGGGGTGCTCGTGACCGGCGTCGAGGTTGCGGACTCGGTGGATGGTGTCTTGCCGCCGGAGCGTTATGACTTTAATGCTATAGGGGAAGTCTACTTACTCGACTTCGACGCGGATGAGGAGGTAGAAGTTAATCCTCCCTCGGCCCCTTGGGATCCATATACGCCATCATCTTGAGGATTCTTGCGAAAGCGGCGGTCGCGCCGACCCCGATAATGTCGTAGGCGCCGCCCCAGCGCACGTATGAAGGGCGGACGATCTCGCCGAACTTCTTTGCGTAGCCGGAAGGATCTCCCAGAGACGCCCATCCATACGAGAACGGAAACAGCAGCCATTCAACCGTCGTCGCTGCGGCTACCATGACTATCGCCGCCAAAACCCCCGGCCATCCACCTTTGAAGGCCAGAATAACCGCCAGCGCGAGGTAGAAGATCAGGCGGGTCAGCATTATGATCGGCGTTCGACCAGTCCCCTGATAGGTGCTCTTGAACGAGAAGACCTCGGAGCCGAAACCGAAGACGATCGCCGCGAGCGTACAGACCACTGTGAGCGCCACGAGAGATTTTGTACTCTGCTTCATATCCCGCATTATATTGCCGACGCTGAAGCTTTGGCTAACGCTTTATCTGTGATCGGAGCATCATACTCATCTGCTCCTAGCTGATATCTTCAATGGGTTCGGAAGTAAATTTTCTGGAGAGAGCTTGACGGAGAGAATATTCGAGGAGATGCGCGTTTGAGCGTTCGGGAACGGCGTCCAACCGGGAAAACCGGGACCCGGACCGACACTCGTGAAGGCATCCTCTCGCGCTGGGCGCGTTTCGCCGCCCGCCACCGCTGGCCGGTTATCCTGTGCTGGGTTGGAATCCTCGCCGCCCTGGTCATCTCTTCCTCCGCTTTCGGAGGCCAGTTCGCAGATGCTTTCAAGTTGCCCGGCGCCGAGTCCCAGAAAGCGCTGGACTTGCTGAAAGACCGCTTCCCGAGCCAGGCCGGAGACAGCGCGACGCTCGTCTTCAAGTCGAAGAGCGGCGTTCAGAGTAAAGGGACGAGCGGGCGCGTCAAGGACGTGGTCTCGAAGGCCGAGAAATTGCCCGGCGTGACTGGGGTAGTCTCTCCGTTTCAGGTGCCGGGCGCCGTCTCGGAGAACGGGAAGATCGCTTACGCGACGGTGCAGTACGATAAGGTTGCGCCGGAGATCCCCGCGAGCAATGTGGATAAGCTGAAGAACCTCGTGAGCGGGGCGAACAAGAATAGGTTGCGCGTCGAGGTTGGTGGGCAGGTGATCTCCAGCACCGAGGTTACGCCGCCGGGCCGGTCGGAGGTTGTGGGGTTGCTGGCGGCGGTGATCATACTGCTCGTTGCCTTCGGCTCTGTCGTCGCGATGGGCCTCCCGGTCGTCACGGCGCTCGTCGGCCTCGGGAGCGGCTTCCTGCTCATCACCGTAGTCGCCAAGTTCACGGACGTCAGCACTTTTACCCCGGCGTTCGCCTCGATGGTCGGCCTCGGGGTCGGCATAGACTACGCGCTGTTCGTCGTGACCCGTTTTCGGGAAGGTCTGGCGGACGGGTTGGATGTCCCGGACGCGGTGGCGCGGGCGGTAAATACGGCTGGGCGGGCCGTCATAGCCGCCGGAACCATCGTCGTGATAGCGCTTCTCGGGCTCGCTATCATGGGCATCCCGTTCGTTACGGCGCTCGGTATCGCCGCCTCCGTGGTAGTCGGCCTCAGCGTACTCGTGGCGGTGACGCTCCTCCCGGCGCTACTCGGCCTCGTCGGGCGCGGCGTCAACCGATGGAAAGTCCCCGGTCTTCGGGGCGCCGCCGCTGCGACGACCAACCGCCGGGACACGTTCAGTTACCGTCTGAGCCGAGCGATACAGCGCAGGCCGCTACTCTACGCTCTCACCTCCGCGGTACTTCTGATCTTACTGGCTTCTCCGGTTCTGGATATGCGTATCGGCTTTTCAGATGACGGGAACAAGCCGACCTCGCTCAACAGCCGCAGGGCTTACGATCTCCTGGCCGAGGGCTTCGGGCCGGGCTTTAACGGGCCGTTCCTGGTCTCCGTCGAGAAAAGCGGCGGCCTCTCGCAAAACACGCTCCAGAACTTGTCCCGGAAGCTGAACGACGCGAATGGCGTCGAGAGCGCGCTGCCTCCGGTCACGAACAAGAAGGGCAACACGGCCATCATAACCGTGTACCCGAAGACTTCGCCCCAGAGCGCCCGTACCGCCGACACCGTCAACCGGCTGCGCGATAACGTGGTCCCGAAAGCTATAAAGGGTTCCGGGGCTAAGGCTTACGTCGGGGGTGCGACGGCGGCGTTCGTGGATATAGACAATAGGATCGTGTCTCGCATACCTATCTTCTTCGCGGCGGTGATCGGTCTGAGTTTCCTACTCTTGATGTCCGTCTTCCGCTCCGTACTGGTCCCGTTGAAAGCTGCTATTATGAATCTCCTCTCCATCGGGGCCGCCTACGGGGTTCTGGTGCCTGTCTTTCAGTGGGGTTGGGGCGACGACCTGCTCGGGATCCCGAAGGCCGGGCCGATAGATTCTTTCTTGCCGATGATGCTTTTCGCCATCTTGTTCGGGCTCTCTATGGACTACGAGGTATTTCTGGTCAGCCGCATCCGGGAGAGCTACATCAGGAGCGGCGACCCGCGCGGTTCGGTGGGTGAGGGGCTCGCCATCACCGCCAGGGTAATAACGGCGGCTGCGGCTATCATGATCTTCGTCTTCCTCTCCTTCGTGATGGGAGAAGACCGTATAATCAAAGAGTTCGGCCTCGGGCTCGCGACCGCCATTTTCGTGGACGCCACGGTCATAAGGCTCGTTCTCGTACCAGCAACCATGACGCTCCTCGGCCGCTGGAACTGGTGGTTCCCGCCCGTCCTTGACCGTCTGGTCCCACGACTCAACATCGAAGGAGACACGGATGAGCCGGAGCCCCCGTCTTCCCCAGACAACCTCCTCCTGACCGGCGTAGCCCTGGAGTATTTGGCCCGGCGCATCGAGAACGCGAACGGGGATTTCCCGAACCTGGTCAGCGCCGCCTCCGACCTCGCCCCCGACGGCGACCGTGACGGCTCGCGACACGAGCGGGCGCGACTCGCCGCGAGAGAAGTCTTGAGACCGCTCGCCGTCTCCACTCTGAGCGCGGCGATGAAGAAAAACGGTAGCGACGGAGAGAACGAGAGGTACATAGAGCCCCGGCGTAACGGTAGTCTTTCGGGGCGTTAGCGAGTTGGAGGTAGCGGAGATGGACGAGCAACGTCAGGTTGTCATAGTAACGGGCGCCAGCCGGAGGATAGGTGAGGCTACCGCCAGGCTTTTCGGGGAGCGGGGGTGGGCGGTCGTGCTCGCCGCCCGCTCGGAAGAGGATATCTCCCGGATCTCCGGTGAGATAGAAGCTTCCGGGGGACAAGCTCTCGCTGTAACGGCAGACGTGACCGAGAAACAAGACGTAAACGACCTCGCGGCGCGGGCGCTGGAGGCTTTCGGGCGCATAGACGCGGTCGTCAACAACGCGGGGCGTGGGATCTTCGGTACGGTTGCTTCTCTGGATGTGGAAGACCTCGAAAGCGTCTTCCGCCTGAACGTCTTCGCCCCGGTGGCGATGATGGGGGCTGTGGTCCCGGCGATGCGGCGCGGGGGCGGAGGTGTGATCGTCAACGTCTCCTCCCAGGCCGAGAACTTCGCCCCGCCCCTGCTCGGCGCCTACTCCGCGAGCAAGATCGCCCTGAGCTACCTCTCCGACGCCGCCCGCATCGAGCTCGCCCACGCCAACGTCGCAGTCACGAACGTCCTGCCCGGACTCACAAATACCGGCTTCGGAGGAAGTACCGTCCGTTCTGGCTCGACCGACGACTTTATCCTCCCGGACGATTTGGTGGAAGGACCGGGAGGCGGCGCCCCGCCCCGCAAAGTGGCGGAGACCATCTGGGCTGCGGCACACGAGCGTCCCAGGCAAAAAAGCGTCTCACTAGGCGACGGTGTCGGTGGGAGGTTGGCCCGCACGGCTCCGGGTTCCGTGAACCGGCTATTGACCTTCGTCCTCAACTGCTACGTGCCGCGGCACGGACATCCGGCCGCCTCTCCGCGCCGGGACCTCGCCACGGTTGGCCTCGCCTCCGGTGGAGCGCTCGCCGCCCTTATCGCAGCCGGACGCCTGGCGAAGAGGTAGCAGGCTAACCCGATCGGGCGTCAGTCGGTCCAGACCTGGACGCTTCTATGTCTGACGAGGACGCTAGTAAGTAGGTCCAGACTTACACTACTCACTCTGGCGGTTGTTCTC
>JBBPZK010000168.1:0-8755 GCA_038199155.1 Rubrobacterales bacterium
GGGGCTATCTCCGGGACGATCGGCGGAGCGTTCCTCAGCGATCATCCCGATCACTTCGTTCTCGGTCAGTCCTTCGCCGGAAAGCTCCCCGGCCACGGCCCCGTCTCTGAGCACTATCACCCGGTCGGAACCCTCCACTACTTCCTCCAACTCGGAGGAGATCATGATCACTCCGAGCCCTTCTTCGGCCAGCTCGTCGATGAGATGCTGCACCTCGGCTTTTGCGCCCACGTCTATCCCACGCGTCGGCTCGTCGAGTATCAGGACCTTCGGGTTCAGGCACAGCCAGCGGGCCAGCAGCACCTTCTGCTGGTTGCCGCCCGAAAGCTCCCCAACCTTCTGCTCGGGACTAGAAGCCTTGATCCCGAGGCGCTCCATGAACTCCTGGACGACCTTATCCTGAGCCTTCTCCGAGACTATTCCCGCCCGCGAGAGGCTCGGGAGCGCGGCGGAGACGATGTTCTCGCGCACCGAGAGGTTCGGGATGACGCCCTCCGCCTTGCGGTCTTCCGGCAGAAAAGCGATACCGGCCTTTATGGCGGCGGACGGAGAGCCCGTCTTTATCTTCTTGCCGTCGACTTTTACGGTACCCGAGTCGAGCGGCTGCGCGCCGAAGATCGCCCGCGCCGTCTCGCTCCGTCCGGCTCCCAGCAGACCTGCGAGACCGACCACCTCACCGGGCCGGACGCTCAAGGAAACGTCGTCCAGCAAGTGTAGCCGGGTGAGGTCCAGGGCTTCGAGCACCGGCTCTCCCTCGACGTCGTGGTCTTCACCGAAGCTCGTGGTCCCGCGCTCGGCCTCGGTAAGGTCTCGCCCCAGCATCGCGGAGATGAGTTGCAGCCTGGAGATGTCCGCGACCTCGCTCGTCTGGACCAGCTCGCCGTCGCGCATCACGGTAACACGGTCGCAGATCTCGTATATCTCGGCCAGCCGATGGCTCACGTAGACCACGCCGACGCTCTCTTCCCTGAGCTGCCGTATCACCCGGAACAACGTCTCGACCTCGCCGGCCTCCAAAGAGGAGGTCGGCTCGTCCATGATGACCACCTGGGCGTCAAGGGAGACCGCCCGCGCCACCGCCACCATCTGCTGGGTCCCGAGGCCCAACGACCGCAGGGGAGCCGTAACGTCCACCCGAATACCGTAGCGTTCGAGGATCCCGGCCGCCTCCCGGTTCATGCGGCGGACGTCCAGCAGACCGAAGCGGTTGCGAAGCTCTCGCCCGAGGAAAACATTCTGCGCCACGGAGCGCAGCGGGATCAGGTTTACCTCCTGGTAGATAGTGCTGATGCCCGCCTCCTGAGACTGGCGCGGGCTCCCGAAAGAGACCTCCTGTTCCTTGAAAAACACCTGCCCCTCGGTCGGCTTCTCCGCCCCGGTTAAGACTTTGATCAGGGTCGACTTGCCGGCCCCGTTCTCTCCCACGAGCGCGTGTACTTCCCCTGCCCGAAGCCCGAAAGAGACCTCGTTGAGCGCGAGGACGCCGGGGAACCTCTTGGTCACCCGACGCGCCTCCAGGACCGCAGCCTGCCTCGTTGCCTGCTCGGTCAACTCCGTTACTCCCTAGTAAGCCCCGTTGTTGAGGTACTGCTTCGCGTCTTTGTCGGTGATCAACTTGTCCTTGACCCTTATCTTCTGCGGCACTTTCTTGCCCGCGAAGTAATCCTTGAGCGTCTTCATGGCGATAGGCCCGAAGCGCGGGTTGGTCGTCACCGTGGCGTTCAAGTTACCGTTGACGATAGCCTGGGCGGCGTCCTTCGTACCGTCGATCGAGACTATCTTTATGTCCGTACCAGGGTTCTTACCGGACGACTTTAAGGCGCTTATGGCCCCGAGCGCCATCTCGTCGTTCTCGGCGTAGACGGCGTTTATGTTGGGGTTGGCCTGGATGATCTGCTCCATCACCTGCTGGCCGTCGGTCCGAACGAAGTTACCGGTCTGGGAAGCCACGACCTTCATGCCCGAGTGCTGCTTGACGTAGTCGTTGAAGCCCTTGGTCCGGTCGTTCGTCACCGAGGCTCCGGGAGCGCCTTCGAGCACCGCTATCTGGGCCTTGCCGTTGGTGATCTTATCGAGCTGCTCGGCGGCCTGCTTCCCTTGCCGCACGAAGTCGGACTGGATATTCGTTATGAAGTCCTTGCACGGCTTGCCGGCGGTCTGGCGGTCGATCAAAACGACCGGCACGTTCTTGCTGGCCGCCGAATCGAGCACGGACTGCAACCCGTTGCTCTGCAGCGGAGCAACCACAAGACCGTCAGCCCCCCGCGAAAGCAAATCCCGGATGTCGGAGATCTGCTTCGGCTCCTGCGACTGCCCGTTAGCGTACAACAACTTGACACCGTACTTGTTGGCAGCCGTCCTCACGGACTGAGTCTCGGTGCTCCTGAACGGGTTCGTCTCCTTCTCCGACTGCGAGAAGCCGACGCTGAGGCTGCTGAAGTCCTTGCTATTCTTCTTTCCCGGACAATATGGGCCGGAAGTGGGCAGGAAAGTCTGCTCCACGCTTCCTCCCGACGACGTGCTCCCGCTGGAGCCTCCCCCACTATTATTACTGCTGTTCGAATCCTGGTTCGCGGTCTTCGATCCCGGCGCACACGCCGCCAGAAGCACCGCGCTCACCACGACGATCAAAACAGCCATGACTCTTGTAGGTCTCATCTGCCTCGCACCCCTTTCCTTTCATCCATCCCCGATAACTTTACACCCTATTCAGCTAAGAATAACGATTTTCCAACGTAAGTCAAACACTATACGGTGGTTTTTGTTGTTTTTGAGAGATTAAAGCTGCAGACATCACGGGATCACGACGTTCCTGGTTTCGACAACCCGAGTCTCCCTTTGCCTCGAACTCCGAAGCTTCTCTTCTGAAAGCGCAGGTCAACACTTCCGCAACAAGATGTGAGATCCCTACGGGTCGGTCGCCTCGACTTCAGTGACGCCGGAACCACCGTTCATCTCCAAGCTCCTTCCTATTCCCGCACACTGCACGAGAGATGGAGTGAGGCCGCACGGATCACACCGCGCGGCCTCCTTCGTCCGCTATTTATTGGATTGGTAGAGCTAGGAGATCTCTGCGTCGGAGAGAGCCCGGTCGTAGACGTGGACCTGATCCAGCTTGCCCCGCCAGAAGTCCACGGGTTTGCCGCCGAACTTCCCTCGGCCGATCACGGTGTCGCCGCCCGCAGCGTAGCCGGGGCAGTAACCGGTCGTCCCGGCGAGCCGGCCGTTGACGTAGAGCTTGAGCGTCTCGTCCCGGATATCGCGTACGCCGACCAGGTGATACCAGGTGTTGGTCTGGGGCGGAGCCGACGCGAGCGCGCGGACGCCCACCGCGCTGAAGGCGAAGCGCCCATCTTGCCCGGAGTATTGCAGGAAGAACTCGCTGGTCTGCTGGCCGTCCTGGCTCACCGCGGTCGCGAAAGCTCCGCCGAGGGAGTCGAGCGAGACCCAGGCTGCCGCGCTGTAGTTACCGGTCGTGTCGAGGATGCTGTCGCCGGTATCGACCCACTGGTCCCGCCCGTTGAACTGGAGGGCGTTGCCGGTGTGCCCGTCGGTCCAGTTCGGACCGTTTACCAGCCTACCGTCGTGGCCGTTGCCGGAGGCGTCCGGGGCCGTGTTACCGCTGTCTTGGTCGAACGGCCAGTAACCGACGCCTACGAGTCCTGGCGTTCCGGGTGGCGGAGCCGACGGGTTGATCGCCTGGCCCGAGGCGGAGATCACGGCCTGGTTGACGTTTTGCACGCGTCCGGCGTCCGGCTTCATGACTTTCCGGTCGTAGGTCATGAGACCGTTTAGCTCGTGCTCCACGTCGTATGGCTGGGTGTAGATGGCTGCAGACAGGCCGCACCGCACCTCGAGCTGGCGGGTCCTTTGCAACAGGTCCACGTAGCGGTCGGAGAGCGTCTCGGAGTCGGGCTCCATCTCGTAGGCGAAGCCGTTGCCGGGGTCCCATTCGTGACCGGGAACCTTCAATCCCAGGCCGCCAAACTCACCGATGACCGCAGCCCGAACGTCGTCGAGAGCAGGCTCCGGGCCGGGTCCGACGTAATTGTGGTAGTCGGTGACGTCACCGTTACCACCATCGTAGCCGCAACAGTTGGACCCGCTGTTGTTATCCACCAGACGGCTCGGGTCCCAATCCTTGACGGTAGCGGCGATCCTGGCCGGATCGTACTCGCCCCAACCCTCGTTGAACGGTATCCACATAACGATTGACGGATGGCTGCGGTGCTGGTCTATCATCTGCCGCAGCTCCTTCTCGAACTCCCGCTGGGCGGCGGGTGTCGGCTGCTTGCCCGTAGGCATCGCCGGCATGTCCTGCCAGACGAGCAGACCGAGCTTATCCGTCAGGTGATACCAGATGTCCGGCTCGACCTTAATGTGCTTCCGGACGGTGTTGTAGCCGAGGTCCTTCTGCTTCTGGAGGTCGTAGGCGAGCGCGTCCCCGGTTGGCGCAGTGTGGATACCGTCCGGCCAGAAGCCCTGATCCAGGGTGCCGAGCTCGAAGACGAAGTCGCCGTTTAATGTCATGTGCGGCTTGCCGTTCACATTCTTTATAGAGACCGAACGCATCCCGAAGTAGCTCTCGACCTCGTCCGCCGTCTTGCCCTTGGCTTTGCCCTTGCCTCTGGTTCCATCCGTCAGGCTAACTTTCAGGTCGTATAGGAACGGGCTGTCCGGGGACCAGAGCTTCGGGTTGGGGACCGGCAGACGCAACTCCGTGTTGGCCGGTCCGGTGACGGATCCAACCTTCTTGTTGCCGTTGTAAGCCACGGCCTTGACCGCGTTGCCCTGGGCGTTGTCCGCGAGTACGGTCAGGCGCAGCGTTCCGCTGGCGAGGTCCGGGATCATGTCGAGCCGGGTGATGTGCGCGGCTGACACCGGTTCCATCCACACGGTCTGCCAGATGCCCGAACTCGGCGCGTAGAAGATGCCGCCGGGGTTGATGCGCTGTTTGCCGAGCGGCTGCCCGCCGTCGTCCGTCGGGTCGTAGACGCCGACCACTATCTCCTGATCCCCCTCAGGCTTGCCGTTCTTACTCGTCTTCAATGCGTCGGTGATATCGAAGGTGAACCGATCGTAGCCGCCCTCGTGGCTGCCCACGAGCTTGCCGTTTACCCAGACTTTTGTCTCGTAGTCCACGGCGTCGAAGTGCAACAACAACCTCTGGGCGTTGTTCCCGTTCCCCCCAACCTTCCACTTCTTCGGGATGTCTACCCTTCTCCGATACCACATCCGCGGCTCGTTACGCATGATCCCCGAGAGCGCCGACTCGACCGGGAACGGGACCAGAATTCTTTCTCCCAGGTTGCGCCCGGTGGGCGGCGCTTCTCCGTCGCCGGCGGCCGCGAACTGCCACACGCCGTTGAGGTTCAACCAACTCTCGCGGGTCATCTGCGGCCTGGGATACGCGGGATGGTCGTTCGTCGGCGATACCTTGCTAGTCCAGGGCGTCGTGAGTGGCGGCGTCTTCGGCTGCCAGCCCGTCTCCATCGGCTGCGCGTACACCGACGAGCCACCGGAGCCCTGCTTCGCGAGAGCGCCCTTTATCAACAAATTCGATCACACGGTCGCGCCTATGCCCGCCGCCCCGAGGCCCTTCAGCACGTCGCGCCGGCTGTAGAGGCGCTCCCCTATGCCGACTTCCTTTTCCATCCTCGTCATCTCGCCGTCGTCCTTCACCTTTCCCTCACTTTCGAAGCCCACTTGATTTCCCCCAAGAACCGCTCAAACAACTTCGGGACAGAAGATCCCTCCTCTCGACTTGCTTATCTCTAAACTTCTCAGACCTTTCATCCACCCGCCATTCACAACAACCCCGCACGGTAGAAGTAAGACTTTCCGCCACTGGAATATGAATTCATTAGATCCCCTGAGGCTGGAGATCGCCTCTGCCTCTCTCAAGAAACCTACGAGTACCAAGCAAACTCTTGTATCTTTTTGCTAGACGCAAACTAACTGTCCTTCCCTTATAAAGCTCTATGGCTTTGTCCCTTGAATACCATCAAACCACGAACATCATTCTAAGTCAACCATATTTTTATGTTCTAATGTGATGTTTTTTGTTTTTTTACATTTACCGGAAGCATGTGAGCTTATCCGAGTATGTCTGTCGTTCGTAGGCCTGGCTCTCGAAAATATCGTTTCGTTTTGTGGAGTTGTACCCGACACGTGTGAGGGTGAGGGAGGCTCGTGCTTGTAAGATTTCGAGTCCCGGTCGGTGACGGGTTATACGGAGCTTACGTTTGTTGGGGCTGTATACTCGCCAGGTATGGGCAAAAAGCGAGAGACTTCCGGGATTGATTTCGGGGTTCGGGTTGGGGTTGTGGTCGAACGTGACGAAGCCTTGCTCCTGGTACGCCACGAGAAGCCGGGCCGGGAGTCTTATTGGGTCTTGCCGGGTGGACGGCTGGAGCCAGGGGAGACTATTCCCGAGTGCGCGTCGCGTGAGATCGTGGAAGAGACAGGTCTTACGGGGCGGTTCCTGGGTATGCTCTATGTGAGTGAGTTCCTGAGGGAAGGCCGGCACACCGTGGACCTGACGGTACGTTTCGAGGCGGACCGGGAGGCAGAGGCAGTTCTCGGGAGCGACCCGGAAGTCGAGGAAGATTCGGAGCCTACCCTGAAGGAGTTGCGCTGGGTAAAGACTGAGGATCTGGCTGGGATCGGCCTGCTCCCGTCTTGGGTTCGGAATCGCCTCTACGAGGACGCGAAAACGGGATGGACCGCTGGCGACGTTTACCTGGAAGGAGAGGGAAGTTAACAGCTCGGCGCAGGCGTTGCTCTCCGTGGTCCTTTTCGACGGCGTGATGGCTGCGGCGACGTTCGCGCTGTTTTTCGCCGGGGTCTTCGTGGTCCGGGCGTTCGGGAGACGGGTAAGCTTCTCTCTCGCGCCGCTCGGGTTCATTCGTCCCAGGGGAGGGGCTTTCACGGCAGCCGGTCTCGGGTTTCTGGTCGGGCTCGGCGCGGTGGTCGTGAGCGCGGCGGTGAGGGTACTGAGCACCAGGGTCTTCGAGACCCTCGGTTACTCGACGAAATCGAACGTGCAGCAGCCGTTTATAGAAAAGCTGGTCGGTTGGGTAAGAGATAATCCGTACTTCGCGATACCGGCAGTAGTCTTCGTGGTCGTAATCCTCGGACCCGCCGTAGAAGAGCTGGTTTTTCGGGGTGCTATCTTCAACGGCCTGAACCGGCTCGGTGAGCTAACGTTCGCGAACCTTTCCGGGTCGAAAGGTTCTCTATTCAGGGGCGCGAGATGGGCGCCGTTTACGTTGGCGGCGCTGCTGTCCTCGGCGCTCTTCGCCGTGCTCCACTTCGAGCCCGTGTTGCTACCGGCTCTCCTGCTCCTCGCGCTCGTCCTGTGTTGGCTGTTCCAGCGAACCGGGAGCCTGTTGCCTTCTTTCGTGGCCCACGCGACCTTTAACTCCTTCACCGTGATCCTGGTTATACTGAGCGGCCTCGGCGTCCTGCCGATACCAATTAAGTAGCGGAGACTTCCAGCTAATAACCAACGTAGCGCGCCCTGGGACGTATCATCGTGTCGCTTTCATACTGCTCGATAGCGTGACCGATCCAACCGACAGTCCTCCCGAGGGCGAAGAGCGCCACAGCGGATCCCGACGGTAGTTCTAGCGCGCGCGCCAGGGTCGCCAAACCGAAGTCAACCGTTGGACGCTCCCCGATAAGGTTGTGGGCTTCCCGCGCGACCTTGCCCGACAGCCCCACGGACGGGCTCCGGGGAAGGACTTTTCCGACGAGTCCGAGCAACGCCGCCCCCCGTGGGTCTCCCTCCGGGTAAAGGGAGTGACCGAAACCGGGCACCCTCTCCCCCCTCCTCAGCCGCCCGGCAATGACCCCACGCGCATCGCCGGACGCCTCGACTTCTCCCAGGAAAGTCTCCGTCAACTCTATCGCCCCGCCGTGCTTGACTCCCTGGACAGCAGCGAGACCCGCCGTCACCACGGCATAAGGCGTCGCACCCGAAGAGGCTACGCACCGTGCCGCGAACGTCGAGACGGGCAACTCGTGGTCGGCGCAGAGTATGAGAGCCGCATCCAGGAGGGCAACGGCCTCTGGAAGCAGAGGTGCCCAGGCTCGTTGCAACTTATAGGATATCCTTCCCTCCAGCGCGTCTCCGCCAGCGGCGACAGCCGTCAGGAAGCGGAGGATGCGTACGCCGGTCCGCGCGACGGAGAGGGGACGCAGGTCGTAGGAGGCGGCGTCTCCAGCGGCGGCTAGCGGCAAGATGGCTTGGAACAAGCCTACCAATGCTAGTGGTCTCAGCGCCTCGCGCGCGCTATCGAGGGAAGCCGGCAGCACGGAAACTCCCTGGAAGATATCCGCCTCGCCGGAGATATAGCCTGTCCAGATCAGGGAAGCGACCTGCTCGATGGTATTCTCGGCGGCGAGTGAGAGCGCGTCTCTACCCCGATAGTAGAATCTATCTCCGGAGATCCGAGTAATACCCGACGCCAGCACCGGCACACCCCAGTGTAACGCCCCCTCAGCCACACGCGCCGGGTCCTGGCGCTGCCGCTTTCGCTCCTTCAGCCTCCGCACATCATCGGCCAGGTAGCGTCTGCTTCTTCCGTTCCCGGCCTCAGAGCGGATCAAACCACGACTCACATAAGCGTACAGAGTAGCCGCGCTGATACCCAACTCCTCAGCCGCCCGCCGGGAAGTCAGATAAAGATCCTCCACCAAACCAACAAACCTCCATGTTTTTCAACCAACTACAACCGGACGATAACATATA
>JBBPZK010000169.1:0-8400 GCA_038199155.1 Rubrobacterales bacterium
ACGCACAATACCGCCTCGTCAACATCCTGGCTGCAGGACATCGTAACTTATGTGTCGTTGGTGATGATGATCAAAGTGTCTACTCGTGGCGAGGGGCGGATATACGGAATATCTTGGACTTCGAGCGTGATTATCCCGAGGCGGGTGTCGTCAAGCTGGAGCAGAACTACCGCTCGACGCAGACTATCTTGAGCGCGGCGAACGCCGTCGTGTCTAACAACGCTTCGCGCAAGGCGAAAGAGCTTTGGACTTCTGGGGATACGGGAGGGCGTATCCGGATCTTCACGGCTTCTGATGAGTACGCGGAGGCGCGGTTCGTCGTCTCCGAGATGGAGCGTCTGATAGATTCGGGGTCTTCGCCGAGGGATATCGCTGCTTTCTACCGGACGAACGCCCAGAGCCGGGCGCTGGAGGACGTGCTGGTTCGCGAAGGGGTTCGGTATCAGGTGATCGGGGGCGTCAGGTTCTACGAGCGGGCGGAGATCCGGGATGCCATGGCTTACCTCTCGGTTGTCTCGAACCCGGCCGACTCCGGCTCTCTGGAGCGGATCATCAACGTGCCTAAAAGGGGGCTCGGCGCGACTTCCGTGGCCCGGCTTCAGGAGCACGCCGGTCGCGAGGGCATCTCGCTCTACGACGCGCTGGCAGAGGCGGCAAAAGCTGGGCTATCGGGCAAAGCGCAGAAGTCTTGTGGTGAGGTTCGGGACCTGTTCGAAGGTTGGCGGGTGGCCGCGAGGGAGGTTCCGCCGGCGGAGATCATCCGGGGAGTCCTGGATGAGTCTGGTTACAAGGGAGAGCTCGAAGCGGAGCGGACGGTCGAGGCAGAGTCCCGTCTGGAGAACCTGGAGGAGCTTATAAACGCCGCCGGAGAGTACGAGCGGGTCGAGCCGGAGCCTACGCTAGACGGTTTTCTTCAGGAGCAGGCGCTCTACTCGGAGGCGGATAAGGCCGTTGGGGAGGGGAGCGTGACCTTGATGACGCTCCACAACGCCAAGGGGCTCGAATACCGGCACGTCTTCGTGGTTGGTATGGAGGAGGGGACGTTCCCGCACGCCCGCTCCTTGGACGAGCAGAACCTGGAGGAAGAGCGGCGGCTGTGCTACGTGGGTATAACGCGGGCGATGGAGACGCTGACGTTGTCCTACGCCAAGCTGAGATCCAACTGGGGAGAGCGCGAGTACCAGATGCCCTCGCGCTTCCTCTCGGAGATACCGGAAGAGTTCAAGGAAGGTTCGATCCCGAACATAGGCGGCGGCGGATGGGGCGCCGCGCGGCGCAGCTTGGGTGTTAACCAGGGCCGGGGTGGCATAGAGCGGGCGGTGCCGGAGACTGCTCTGTTCGGTGTGGGCGAGAAGGTGCGCCACGCGAAGTTCGGGGTCGGAGAGGTCGTCGAGTCCGGCGCTGGGAAGTTGGTCGTCAGGTTCGGCGCCCAGGAGAAGACGCTCGTTCCCGGCCTCGCGCCCTTGAGCAAAGCATAGCGGGGCGTTCCGGGTCTGATATATAACCTGCAAGAGATGTTCACGGAGTCAGCAGCCTGGGTTACTGGCTTTTCAGGAGGAGATTTATGGCGCACGTCTACGTCACGGGGCACAAGAACCCTGATACGGATACGATATCTTCGGCGGTTGCATACGCTGAGTTCAAGAACCTCATAGACCCGGATAATTTCTACGCTCCGGTGCGGCTCGGTGAGCCGAACGCCCAGACGAAGTGGGTGTTGGAGAGGAGTGGGGCCAAAGCTCCCAGGCTCCTCAGGCACGTCATGCTCCGGGTCAAGGACGTGATGAAAACGGATATAGTGACCGCGAAGGAGAATGATCCCCTCCGGACCGTCGGTATCGCGATGGCCCGGAGGAACATAAGCCAGATGCCCATAGTGGACGAGAGCGGGTCTCTGGTCGGTTTGGTAACGGAGCGGGACCTGGCTCGCATGTACATCCGCGAGTCGCGGGAGCCTTCGACCTTCACTGAGACGCCGGTTCGTATGGATGCGATGGTCGAGGTCCTGGAAGGGGAGCTTCTGGTCGGTGAGGAGGACCTTCAGTTCTCCGGCAAGCTGTGGGTGATCTCCATGAGCGTCGACTCGATGGGGAAATCCATGGACCCCGGCGACGTAGTCGTCATGGGGGACCGCACGAAGGGTCAGCGGCGGGCCATAGAGCTTGGAGCCGGCGTCCTCGTGGTCACGAACGGCTCCCGGCCCGAGAAAGAGGTCTTGGATCTTGCCGAGGAGAAAGGCACGGCCGTAGTCCTCTCGCCGCTCGACTCCTACGTGACGAGCCGGATGATACAGCTCGCGGTTCCCTGCTGGGAGGTAATGAGCGAGAACCCGCTGACCGTTTCTCCGGACGACCTGACCACGGATATAACCCAGCAGGTGATGGAGGTCCATTACCGGGCGGCCGTCGCGGTGGACGGGGATTACAGGCCCTTGGGCATTGTGACACGCACGGACCTGCTAAATTCCGAGCCCCGCAACGTGCTGCTGGTGGACCACGCGGAGATCGGGCAGAGCGTCCTCGGTGTCGAGAACGCCCACATAGTCGAGATCCTCGACCATCATCACCTCGGAGATATAGAGACCAACGCGCCCATAGCAGCCACCTTCGACCCTGTGGGCTCGACGGCCACTTTGATCTCCGAACGTTTCAAAGCGCGTGGATTGAGACCGGAGGAGCCTACCGCGAAGATGCTGCTCGCGGCGGTCCTCTCGGACACGGTGATCCTCAACTCTCCGACCACGACTGAGCGTGACCGGGAAGTCGTGGAGTGGCTGGAGAACATGCTGGACCTGGACGCGGAAGAGTTCGGGATGGAGATGTTCGAGGCGTCCTCGGACGTGTCGAGCCTCTCGGCGGAGGAGATCGTAAACAGGGACGCCAAAGAGTACGGTCTCTCTTCCGGGGCGACGATGTGCATAGCCCAGGTCGAGACCGTAGGCCCCGGCCTCCTAAGCCGTAAGGAAGAGCTAGTGGACGCCCTCGAAAAAGTCCGCGAGAAAAACGGCTACCTGTTCTTCGCGCTCATGGTGACGGACATCACCGAAGGCGGCACCGGCCTGGTCTGCGCCGGAGAGTGCAGCCACGTCGAGAAGGCGTTCGACACCCGCGCCAAAGACGGCGTCATAGACCTGCCGGGCGTCATGAGCCGCAAGAAGCAGGTTGCCCCGAAGCTTCTGGCCTCGGTATAGGCAGATGACGGGGGCGAAGATGTTAGACGGCAAGGCGATAGCCGCGGAGATCCGCCTGGAGGTCGCCGCCGGGGTGAAGGAGTTGAAAGAACAGGGCCGGGACGTGCGGCTCGACGTGATCCTGGTCGGAGACAACCCGGCTTCCGCCACCTACGTGCGCCTGAAGGAGCAAGATTGCGCCGAGGTCGGCATCGAGTCACGCGTCCACCGCTTCGAAGAGGAGACGAAACGGGATGAGGTCGCGGACCTTATTCAGCGGTTGAACGAGGAGCCCGCCGTCTCGGGGTTCTTCGTCCAGACTCCTGTGGGCAACCTCGACCCTCTTCCTCTGCTGGGCGCGATAAACCCGGCGAAGGACGTTGACGGCCTGACCCCACTGAGCGCCGGACGACTGGCTATAGGCCTGCCGAGCCTCCTGCCCTGCACGCCGCACGGCGTCATCCAGATGCTTCAACGCAGCGGCGTGGAGATCTCCGGAAAAGAAGCCGTCGTAGTCGGGCGTTCCAATCTGGTCGGCAAACCGCTCGCCCAACTCCTGCTGCGCGAGAACGCCACCGTTACGGTCTGTCACTCGCGCACGAAGGATCTGCCGGAGGTGACACGCAGGGCGGAGATCTTGGTGGTGGCGGCGGGGAGGCGGCACATGATCGGGGCGGAGCACGTCCGTGAAGGTGCCGTGGTCGTAGACGTAGGCACGAACCCGAAGGAGGGCGGCGGCCTCACGGGAGACGTAAAGTTCGAGGAGGTCAAGCCCAAGGCGTCCGCCATAAGTCCCGTACCGGGCGGCGTCGGCCCGATGACGCGCGCGATGCTCCTCTACAACGCCCTACGGGCGGCGCAAGAGGCGATTTAGCTCCCGAACGTTAGAAAATAGCTCCACCGACGAGTGCCGGTGGAGCAGTGATCATTGGAGTCTTTTGTCAGACCTTGTTAGGGGCGCACGACGCCTAGAGGCGTGCCGGCGTAGATCATGGGCGTCTCCGTGACGTATCCCTTCCACGCGTTGGCGTTGAGGAGCATGCCGTTACCCACGTACATCGTCGCCCAGCCTGGGTAGATCACGATATCTCCCGGCTGCAAGTCTCCATGGGAAACGGGGGCGTACCTGCTCAGATACTCCTCGGGGATCCAGGGCGCGTAATAGTCTGCCCCGGTGACCTTCAGGATGTAGCGCATCAAACCGCTGCAACTGAAGGTATACGGACCATCAGTACCCCACGCGAACGGCTTGCCCAACTGCGCCTCTCCCACGCCGACCTTGCCGTAACCCGCGCTGCTCGTTTGAGCATACGCTGAAGTCGCGAACGAGAGCATTAGAACAAAAACAAGCCCAACAAGCATTACGGATCTAAACCTTCGAAACATACGTTCGAGTTCCTTTCCTCTTCGTTTGTTTACTCCCATAGAGGAACTCACTCGAATCCCCCCTCCAATGATTCGTGATACTAAAGAAGACGAATCCCCGACACAACCCCCATATCCGGCAAGAAACCAGCACCCGGCACCCAATATCCGCTTAGATAAAGGATAAACTGTGTTTCTGCGATGAAATGTGTTTTTAATAAACCTTAATATTAGAAACAGGTACGCAATATTGCTTGGTCCTGCTGCAACCAGGGGGTTCCGGGCTTTTGAGCCAGCTTTCGGTGTGTTTGATCTACCGCCCTGGTACGCTTGCGGCATGGACGAGATACGCTTCGACCGGCAAGTGGTACTGGTGGGGGTATGAAGCTTCGGAAGAGAGGGAACTCAGCGACTATCCGGCCGCCGAGAGCGTCGCGGGCGCGTTCACGAGCGTGGAGTAGATTGGCCCTCGATATCAGCGGTCGTTTTACGGCAGGCGCTGGAGAGTGTATCCAGTTCTAGTAGGGACGTACGATGCCCAGGGGCTTGCCGGCATAGATCATGCGAGTTCTCGCGACGTGTCCCTTGTGAGCGTTGGAGCTGACAAGCACTCCGTTACCCACGTAGATCGTCGCCCAGTCGCGGTAGATGACTATGTCGCCCGGACGCAGGTGCGCGCGGGTGACGTGCCGGTACTTCTTCAGGTACCTTTCCGGCGTCCAGGGCGCGTTGGCATCCGCCTTGACGGTCCTCAGGATATAGCGCATTAAACCGCTGCAACTGAAAGTGTTCGGGCCATCGGTTCCGTACTTGTATGGCTTGCCCAACTGGTTCTTCGCTACGACGAAGGCCCTGTTAGCCTTCTGACCCGGCGTCAGAGCATAAGCCGCCGGGGCCGTGAACGTCAGCGCCAGGGTGAAAATAAGACCGAGAAGCAGCAACCGCCGAGTCTTTCCAAACATAAGCTCGAACTCCCTCCTAAAGAGATATCAAAACCACGTGATCCCAATGAGGAATTCGTCCGAATCCCCCCTCCATTAGCCCGATACCCTACGAAAGAGCCTCGTTTTACGCAACCCTCTCATCTGCCCAGGATCAGCCAGCCAACGCGAGAAATCCAGCTTGAATAAAGAGAAAACTTGTTTCCACACTGAAATCTTTTTTTAACAAAACTTAATAAATTTGGCACACTCGTGCCCCTGCAAGCTGTGTTTGGGACTTTGGGAATGGTGTTTTCGGGGTGGGGAGGTTTTAGGGGGGATGGGCTAAGATATGGTCTGGCGTTTCGAGCGAGGCTGGAGGCTAGAGATGATATCCGAGGAGCAGGTGCGGCACGTTGCGAACCTGGCGCGGCTGGGGTTGAGTGATGAGGAGGTCGGGCGTATGGGGGGCCAGCTCGACGCTATTTTGGAGAGTATAGAGAAGATAGGTGAGTTGGATCTCACCGACGTGCCTCCGACTTCCAACCCGCTGAACATGACGAACGTCCTGCGACCCGATGAGCCGCGCGGTGAATTGACGCACGAAGAGGCGCTCTCGACCGCACCGGATCCAGTCGACGAGCAGTTCGCCGTCCCCAGGATAGACTAGATATGGCAGCGGATATCCTGGAACTAACAGCGTATGAACTCGCCAAAAAGATAGAGTCGCGGGAAATCTCCGCCGTCGAAGCCGCAGGAGCTGCCAACAGTCGCGTCGAAGAGGTCGAAGACCGGGTAAACGCCTTCGTCACGACAACACCGGAACTAGCTCTCGCGCGGGCGGAGCGGGTAGATGAGAAGGATGGCGGGCGGAAGCTCTGGGAAGGCGTACCGATCGCCGTCAAGGACGTGCTCTCGACGCGCGGGGTGCGGACCACTTGCGGCTCGAAGATGCTCGAAGACTTCCGCCCCCTCTACGATGCTTCGGCGTTACTGAATTTCGGCGAGGACATTGTCATGGTCGGCAAAGCGAACATGGACGAGTTCGCGATGGGCTCTTCGACCGAGAACTCGGCCTACGGCGTCGCCCGCAACCCGTGGGATCTCGGGCGGGTTCCGGGCGGCTCCTCCGGCGGGTCTGCGGTTGCGGTTGCGGCGGGCCAGGGCTGGTGGGCTCTCGGGACGGATACTGGTGGGTCCGTGCGGCAGCCGGCGGCGTTGTGCGGCATTGTTGGGCTCAAGCCGACCTACGGGCGGGTCTCGCGGCACGGCCTCATCGCCTTCGGTTCGTCCCTCGATCAAGTCGGCCCGATGACCCGCGACGTGCGCGACTCAGCCCTCCTTCTGCAGGCCATCGCCGGCCACGACCCGCGCGACTCGACCACCGCCAACGTCGAAGTCCCGGACTACCTTGCCGGCCTGGAAGACGGCGTCTCGAGTCTCAGGGTCGGGGTGGTGACGGAGCTCATGAACGGAGAAGGCGTCGAGCCCGGAGTGCGCGAGGTAGTAGAGCGCGTCGCCCGTGACTTGGAAAGCGCGGGGGCAAAAGTGGGAGAGGCGAGTCTGCCACACTCGGAGTATGGTCTCCCGGCCTACTACATAATCGCCCCGGCTGAGGTCTCCTCGAACCTGGCCCGTTTCGACGGCGTCCGTTACGGCCTTAGAGTACCGGCCGACGGCGTCCACGAGATGTATCGCGCCACCCGTGAGGAAGGCTTCGGAGATGAGGTCAAGCGCCGCATTATGCTGGGCACCTACGCCCTCAGCAGCGGCTACTACGACGCCTACTACGCCCAGGCCCAGAAGGTCAGGACCCGTATCAAGGAAGACTTCAGAGGCGCGTTCACTCAATATGACGTGCTTCTCTCCCCGACCTCGCCGACGGTGGCGTTCGAGATCGGCTCTAAAGTGGACGATCCGCTCGCGATGTACGCCCAGGATATCTGCGCCGTTCCGGTGAGCCTCGCCGGCATCCCCGCCATAAGCGTTCCCGGTGGTCTCTCCGAAGGTCTCCCCGTCGGAGTCCAACTGATGAGCGACTACTTCACCGAACCGATGTTGCTCCGGGTGGCCCGCGCCGTCGAACAGGTGGTGGACTTCGAGTATCGGGTTGGGCCCTAGAGGTACGGGGCGTCCGGCCTATTGCGGCTTTATTCGCTGACCGTGTTGCCGCCGCGGTCTTTTGCCCGGTAGAGGGCTTTGTCGGCGGCGTTGGTCAGGGCGTCGCGGGTGGAGCCGTCTTCCGGGTAGGTCGCGACCCCAAGGGAGAGGGTTGGGTTGGCGTAGAGGCCGTCTCGCTCGAAGGAGTATGATTATCAAGTGATCGCCCGTGGACGCGGCCGGAAGGGATGGTCGGGGTCAGCGATCAAAACTCGCCGGGGTACTGTAAGGTGAGCTACTTCAACGTCTTTAAGGAAGTGTATCTCTCGCCTCTGGGCGGGATCAACCTGTAGAGAGGTCCTTTAACGTGGGCTGTGCGAAAGCCCGCTTTCCAGAAGGGGCGGAGGTTTACGCCGTGGTGGATACCCAAGCCTTGTCCGGCGAGTATGTAGACTGGACCCCTTCGCGCGGCCTTCCTGGCTGCGGTCACCCCCGTGTGGTCGCTCGTGCCGAAATGGAGGTTCGCGGTTGGAAGGTCGTACTTGCCGGGCCAGACGACATCGTTGTAGGGTATGTGCTTGGTGGGCTGGAATGGGTCCACCAGGGTCAGGTCCCTCCGGCGCTTCTCGACGAGCACCATGTACCATAGGACGGTTCGGTGATGCAGGATGGTGGCGTGCGGCGCGACTTTGCTGGCGACCTCCTTCATGATTCTCTGCCCCTTGTGATCGTGGCTCAGGTCGCTTTTCGCGTAGGCTTGAGGTATGCTCGGCAACGGTAGAAGCAACAACACCGCTGGAAACAAAGCCAGGACCGCTCTCCTCGGTACCTTCGGGAAACCGGCGG
>JBBPZK010000170.1:0-2592 GCA_038199155.1 Rubrobacterales bacterium
AAACCGTCCGGGTAGAACACTGCGTATCTTCCGACCCGCTTCTTTCCATGTATCGACATCCAACTTCCCGCCGAGAGCAATCTCCGCCGCCCGTAGACCGACCGCGGCGTCGTAGGCCGCATATGGAGCGAGGCCGAGACCATCGAACCTCTCTCCAGGATCTTCAGTGGATGCTTCGATCAGTTCGGCCCCAACCCTCGCGCACTCACGGCGGGAAATCTCCACGACCTCCGGGTCTCGCGTACCGATGATCAGGGTGAAACCCGTTTTGAGGCTGGCGAGCTTTTCGAGCGCTATCTCTTCTATCGTCTCACCGAGGTACTCCGTGTGATCCATGCCGACGTTGGTCAGTATCACGGTCTCAGATCCAGCACCGGTGGTCGCATCGTACCGCGCCCCCATCCCGGCCTCCAGAATTCCCCAGGAGAGCCCGGCATCGGCGAACATTTTTATCGCCCCGGCGGTCAGCAGCTCGAACTGGGAAGCTGGGATGCCATGCTCGTCAGCGATCCTTATAACTTCTTCCATACCGGCGGCGAACTCACTTTCCGAGACTCGCCGCCCCCTCACCATGATCCGCTCGGTGTACGACAGGACGTGCGGCGAGAGGTACGCTCCGGCAGGATGGCCCGCCGCTTCCAGAGCCGCCGCGAGGGCAACGGCCGTCGTGCCTTTCCCATTCGTTCCAACGACCTGAACCGTCTGTAAACGATGCTGCGGGTTGCAGAGGACCGAGAGGAGAGACTCTATACGTTCGAGGCCCAGGGTGATGTGGCGTCTGCGATCTAGCTCTTCGCAGACGTCCGTGAAGGAGAGCCGTGAGGACGAGAGTTTCAACGGCTTAGAGGTACTCTTGGAGGCGTTCGGTGAGTGTTGCGAGCATCCGGGTGTTAGCCTGGAGCTTCTCGCGTTCGCCGGCGACCACTTCGTCCGGGGCGCGTTGGACGAACTTCTCGTTGGAGAGCTTGCCTTCGGCCCGTTTTATCTCTTTTTCGACGCGGGTTGATTCTTTATTGAGACGTTCGATCTCGCTCCGCCGCAGGTCTTCGGTCAGGGAGATCTCCACCACCACGTCCCCCGCCGGGAACGCCGCCACAGCTCCTTCCAATCCCCCAATCGGACTCACCCCGGCGAGCGACGCAAAAACGTCCCCGTCCACCCCGTCCGGCACGCGACCCTCCAACCCTCCACTAACCTTCGACTCCGCCCGGAACGACCTGACGGCCGAAACGGCCCGCCGCGTCTTTTCGAGCGTCGAGTCTGCGGCAGAGTCCTCCAGGCTGGGATCGAAGGTAGGAAGGTCCTGATGCACGAGGAAACCTTCTCCTCCGAGCAGATGGTACATCTCCTCCGTCGCGAAGGGCATGACTGGGTGCAAGAGTTTCAAGATGCCAGTGAAGACTTCTCTCAGCACGCGCGGGGTTGCGCCGGAGGGGGCGGCTTTGGAGATCTCGATATACCAGTCGGCGAAGCTGTGCCAGGCGAAGTCGTAGACGAGTCGCATAGCCTCGGAGAACTCACACCTTTCGAGGGAAGCATCGTAGTCGCGGGCGGTGCGGTTTAGTTCAGAGAGGATCCAACGATCCGATACGGACTCTTCTCCCCCACCTTCGCCCTCCGAGTAGCTCAGGACGAACCTGGTTGCGTTCCAGAGCTTTGTGACGAAAGCCCGGCCCATGCTCGCCCGTTCGTATGAGTAGGCGAAATCCTGGGTCGAGGACTGGTAGAGCAGCCCGAAGCGTACCGCATCTGTGCCGTACTCGTCGAAGAGGTCCAGCGGGTCTATACCGTTCCCTTTCGACTTGCTCATCTTGGAACCGTCGGCGGCGAGTACGATGGAGTGTACGTTCACCTTCCGGAATGGAACTTCACCCCGGAAGCGTAGGCCGGACATGACCATTCGCGCGACCCACAGGTACATGATCTCGCGCGCCGTCGAGAGCAGAGCCGTCGGATAGAAATACTCCAGGTCTCTCGTCTCCTCCGGCCAACCCAACGTGGCGAACGGCCACAACCCGCTAGAGAACCAGGTATCGAGGATATCCGGGTCCTGCTCGTAGCCCTCGCCGGGTGACTCCTTCCCGACTACGACCTCGCCCTCGGGGCCATACCAGACCGGGATGCGGTGGCCCCACCAGAGCTGGCGCGAGACGTTCCAGTCGTGGATGTTTTCGAGCCAGCGCATGGTCTCCCGCCGCCAGGAATCGGGGTAGACCGTGATCTCACCACGCTCTAACGCCTCTATGGCGGGCTCCGCAAGCTCCTTCATAGAGACCCACCACTGCTCCGAGAGCCACGGCTCTATTACCGCCCCGCACCTGTCGCAATGCCCGACCCGGAAGGTGTAATCCTCGACCTCGCCGAGCAACCCTCTTTCGTCCAGCGCTTCGACTACCGCGATGCGGGCGTCCTCCCGGCCCAAGCCCTCGAACCCTGCACCGTTGCTGTTGATGGTTCCGTCCGGGTTCATGACGTTGACGGGTGTAAGATCCAGCCTCCCGGCTATCTCGAAGTCGTTCGGGTCGTGCGCCGGGGTGACTTTGAGGACGCCGGTCCCGAACTCCGGGTCGACGTACTCATCAGCCAGAACTT
>JBBPZK010000171.1:0-8764 GCA_038199155.1 Rubrobacterales bacterium
GAGGCACAACCAGGCTCTCATCGCTCTCGCCCGCAGGAGGGTGAACGTCTTGTGGGCGATGCTGCGCGACGGCGAGAGTTTCAGACCCGCTGTCACGACTTGACATTGTCATAGAGATTCCTCCCCGCTAGAGAGTCTCCACATTCTCATGGCCGCCCTACCTCGATGCCCTTCCGGCAGCCGTCCAACATCTGTCAATCCTTTCATCATGCTCGGTGGGCGTCTCCTGTTCTCCTATGCCCTTGCCCTTGCATCCCGACTGTATTGGAGTGTTCGCGTAGTTCCTCGGAGCTAAGTTTCAGGGTTTCCTCGCTTTCGGCGTCGCCCAGGCGAGCCTCCACGGCTACCCGTAAAGCGAGTACGTCGGCGACTCGCTGTAGCCGCCAAAGGCTTGCCCGGCGCCAGTTCTCGCTCTCGTAGCGCTGGACCTGTTGCAAGGGCATCTCCAGAGCCGCTCCGAGATCCGCAAGCGTCATGCCCCTGGCGATCCGAGCCTTCGTGATTATAGTCCCCAGACCATTCGGTCCCTCGCCTGAGATCCGTGAAACCCCACCCGATTTGAGCCTCTGATACTCGGAGAGTTCAGCTTCCCGGCGGCTCACCCCCTCCTCGTAGTACAGTCGCGTCTCCTCGTCCCCGATAACCTTCCTCGACCCCCCGGCGTAGTCTTCTAACGCCCGGGCCATCCGCTCCCTCTCTTCTTGAGTCTGGCTTCGCTCCCGGTCGTTGCGGATCACCGCACTCTTACCTACCCGACCAGAACAAACTCGGCGGAGGATCTTCCCTCCGGCACTTCCAGACCCTCTTCTCTCATTCCCGCGACGTGAAACGCTACCGCCTCGTGCATGTTGCGCTCGACCTCCTCGCGAGTCGCGCCCGTGGCCACGCACCCCGGCAGGTCCGGCGAATACGCCGAGTAGTTCGCCCCGGCGTCCTCTACTACGATAAGGAACCTACGCAACTTCCTACCCCCCACGTCTTCCTCTACCATGCCCATGAACCTCCCATTCGACCCCTACTTCAATCCCGCCTGCTTCTGTATGCTGTTGACCGTGCCGGGCGCGAGATCCTCTGAGAGCTTCCCCGCCACTGTAACCAGACCCGGCTTCTCCGGGTGCTTGTACTGGCGGTGCGATCCTCGCGTCCGGGCCAGATACCACCCGTCCTCCTCTATCATCCCGAGAACCGCCCTTACCTTCATGACGGAATTGTAAGGCAACAATAGTGTTGAGCCAACAAAATTGTTTAATCGTTGGGCGAGGGCGCGGGAAACGTCTTGGCGACGGCTACAAGCGTCTGCCGCGGCCATTTCCTCTACGGCGTGGCCACGGGACTTTCCATCTCGCAGTCAGGGGAGACGCGTGCGCCCCGATCTCCGAGCCGCACGTAGTAGCGATCGAACCCCGGCCTGCATGAGACGACGTCTTTCTCCGCCCCGCCGTCCACTATCACGAAGTCATCTCCCGCTCCGCCGGAGACATTATCCGCCCCGCGCCCTCCGTCCATGAAGTCGTCTCCCCCGCCGCCGGAGATCACGTCGCTACCGCTCGCTACCTCGTTATCCCCGTATATCGTGTCGGCTCCGCGCCCACCAAAGATAACGTCCCCTCCGGCGTCTCCCGAGAGGACGTCCCGGCCGCCGAGCCCGGAGATGGAATCATTCCCCCCAAGACCCCTCAAAACGTCCCCCGAAGGAGTGTCGGATATCACGTCAGGACCCTGGGTGGCGAGTCCCGCGGCTAGTGCCGTACCGGAGGCGAGCAGAACGCCCAAAATGACGATATCAGCCCTAAAACAGAAATCCTCGTCATCTACCCGACCTCCCGAATGCACTCGGTGTTTATACTCCCGTCCCGGATGAGGGAACTATGCCACTTGACACTCCCATCCGCCAGAGCTCTCAGCCACACTCTCAACGGCGGGCTTTCTTCAACGTCCATGCGAGCCGTCCCTGGATAGCAACCTCGGAAGCCCCGAACACGAGGTCCTCGTAGGAAGGGTTCTCGGCCACGAGCCGCACTACCCCACTCTCCCGCCGAAGCCTCTTTACCGTTACCTCATCTGAAGCCTCACCAAAGAGCGCGGCAACTATCGAGCCGTCGGGCGGGGATGGGTCCTGATCGAAGACCAGAAGGTCCCCACTTTCTATCCCGGCGCCCACCATCGAGTCGCCTTTGGCCTCCAACACGAAACGCTCCTTGCCGCCCACCCCGAACAGGATCTCCGCGGCAACCGCAAGCCCTTCCCCACTCCCCGGCACAGCCTCGATCCCTCGCCCCGCCGAGATGCGCCCGAGCAGCGGCATCTCCCCCACCACCCGCCAGCCCTTCTCCGTCAGACTAACCGGCCGCCGCTTGCGGCTCGGCGCCTCACGCCGCCTGAGATACCCCTCACCCTCAAGAGCGACCAGGTGGTGATGCACGGTCTGGGAACTAGAGACACCCACCGCCCGGCAGATCTCCCGCTCGGTCGGCGTCTCCTGCTTATGAGCCTCCGCCCGCGCTAATGCCCCAAGCACCTTGCGCCTCGTCGGATGTAGCCCGTCCTCTCCCACGACCCCACTCTAACAGCACCAATAACCTCCGGTCAAACAATTGCTTGACACAGGAGGTGAGATGGCGCTACAGTGAAGAGGAAGACAACGAGAGAAGGAGCGCCCCGACCGGTCCTCCCGGGAAGCCGTCCGGCCACCAACCAAGCCGGTTTCCCAGCGAGATAAGGGATGGACGGAAGCGCTCGCTTCGGTCCTTATTCTAGCGGGTCGGGGCGGGTTTCCACACCCTTACTCACGGACACTTGCGCGCTCCCTTACCAAACGTGGAGGGGTATATATGAACGCGAGCGTTACCGAGATACACCACTACCCAAGAAGACCGGAGCATTTCTTAGAGCCTCTGTTCTTTACGCCAGAGTCCCGGCGAGCGGTGATGGAGCACTTTCTAAAAGCTCCCTGGCTCTGGCGAGCTTCGGAATTTAGGGCGGCGAATGCCCTGACGGCTGGCCGAGCCGGGAACCCGGAAGTGGTGGAAGACACAACGGCGCACCGTCGCCTGGAAAGGGCGCACGTCTTCAGAAGAAAGGATGGGCGGGCGTACTTGGTGAGGCGCCGCGGTAGGCCTCCTAACTGGTGTAAGCGCCGCGTGGGTTGCGTTATAGGGCGCTGGAGGGTAGTTGGCGGGTGGTGGATGGAGGGTCGTAGTGTGGACCGGGTAGTATTCCGGGTCGAGCTCGCGGGCGGTGTAATCCTGGATCTCGCCCGGGAGAGGGACTCTGGTGAGTGGCTCGTGCTCGGGATCGTGGATTGAACGGAAAGCCCGGCTTTGCCAAAGGCCTCGCCAAAGGCAACGCCCGAGGGTTCGCCCAAGGCTTCGCCCATCCGCACGTAAGGAGCGGCTTCTCCTACGGCTTCGGGGTGTCCGCGCCCGAGGAGCTCGTAGAGGCGGCCTCGGATATGGGCTACTCTTCTCTGGCCCTGACCGACCGCGACGGCCTCTACGGCGTGCCGCGTTTCCTGAAGGCCTCCGATGAAGGCGGCCTCTGCCCCATCGTCGGCGCCGAGGTCTCGATGGAGGGGGGTGGACATGTCGTCCTGCTGGCCGAGAGCATGGAAGGCTACTGCTCACTTTGCAAGCTCATCACCTCCTACCGGACCTACCGGATCTGCCGGGTGGGATCCGGGCCTTCCGCGTTAGAGCGGCGCAATCCTACCTGTCCTCTCAAGACGCTCCTGGAGCACGCCGAGGGCCTCATCTGTCTTACCGGAGGGATCCCCTTCGGCTTCCTCGCCCAGCGTGTTCTGACTGGCGGGTCTAGGAAGGGACCCCGCGCCGAGATGGCGCTCCTGCGTGAAGCGTTCGGAGCGGACGGACTCTACGCTGAGCTTACCAACGACGGCACGGCAGGCTCCAGACGAAGGATGCGCCAGGTCGAAACCTTCGCTTCCGAGGCCGGTCTGCCGACCCTCGCCGCCCACGAGGTTACCTACCTCTCCCCCACCGACCACAGGCTTCACGAGGTCCTGGTGGCCGCCTCGAACCTCACGGCCTTGCCGGGACCAGGGTACCGCCCCACCGACCGGCTCTGTCTGGCTCCACCCGAGCGGATCGAGAAGATGTTCTCAGACCGGCCCGAGGCTCTCGCGAACGCCGCGGCGGTTGCGGAGCGTTGCGCGGGGGCGGTGAAGCTTGCGGGAGAGGTCCACATGCCGGCGGTGGTTTTGCCAGGCGGAGAGGATCCCGCACGCAAACTCCTCGGCCTCGCCGTCGCCGGCGCCCGGAAGAAGTACCGTGCATCTAAGGAAGTGAGCGCAGAGGAGATCAAAGCTCGCCTAAAAAGAGAACTCTCTTGCATAGCCTCCCTTGGCTTCGTTGAATACTTCCTCATAGCTCACGAGGCGAAGGAGATAGCCAGGGAGAAGGGAATACCCGTGACGGGGAGAGGTAGCGCGGCGAACAGTCTCGTCTCCTACTGCCTGGGCCTCACCCAGCCGGAGCCCTTTGCGAACCGCCTCCTGTTCGAGCGCTTCATGCACGAGGGGCGCAAGGACCCACCGGACATTGATCTGGATTTCTGCTCGAAACGCCGTGACGAGGTCCGCTTCGAGATGATCCGAAGATACGAAAAGAACGGCGTCGCCGAAGCCGCCACGGTACAGACCATGTCTCTACGGGGAGCCGTGCGGGTCACGGCGCGGGCGCTTGGGCACTCCCCTCGGGAGATGGACGCCCTCTCCCGCCACGTCCCCACTCGTTTCCGTGATAGGGACCGGACCTACGCGGGGCTCGAAGGCTGGGAGGAGGCACTCTCCGAGCCCGCCATGCGCGACCACCCCTTGCAGGACACACAGAAGCACCGGCTCCTACTGGAGATCTCTGCTCGTCTCGTGGGCAAGAACCGAGAGGCGGGTACCCACAACGGAGGCATGGTCTTCGGCGCCGCGGAGCACCATCTCTCCGAGCTTGTTCCCCTGGAAGCGTCGGGGAGCGAGGGGATCGTGAGGTGCCAGTACAACAAGGACGATTTGGAGTACGTGGGCCTACCGAAGCTGGATCTCCTCGGACTCCGGATGCACACCGCCCTCCATGAGGCCGGTAAGCTGGCGTCAAAGCGCCTCGGAAGGAAGATAGATCCCTACGACCTCCCGCCCAACGACCGGGAGACCTACGCCCTGATCCGGACCGGAAGAAACGCCGGGATGTTCCAGCTAGAGAGCCCCGGACAGATGCACCTCTCCCGTCGCTTGAAGCCGAGGCGCTTCTCGGACATCGTCGCTTCCATCTCACTGTTCAGGCCGGGACCTGTTCGCGGTGACCTGGTAACGCCCTACGTGCTCAGGCGCCGCGGAGAGGAGCCCTACTCCGTCCCCTTACCGGAGCTAGAAGAGGTACTACGGCCAACCTACGGAGTCCTCATCTTCCAGGAGCAGGTCCTGGCCGTCGCAAACAAGGTCGCCGGCTTCTCACTCGCCGAGGGAGACCTCCTCCGGCGCGCCATGACCAAGGACCGCGGCCCCGGAGCGATGGAGAGTCTAAGGCGGCAATTCATCTCCCGCGCCGTGGACCGGGGCGTCTCGGAGCCGACCGCGAGAGAGGTATTCTCCTGGATGGAAGGGTTCGCCGCTTACGGCTTCTCGGCCGCCCACGCCGCCTCCTTCGCCGAGCTCTCCTACGCGAGCGCGTACATGAAGCGCCACTACCCGGCCGAGTTCTTCTGTGGCCTCCTCAACTCCCAGCCGATGGGCTTCTACTCTCCCCGCACGCTCGTCAATGAGGCGCGCCGGGAAGGTATCCGGATCCTGCCGCCAGACATTCACCTCTCTGGAGAGGGTTTTACGGTCGAGGATGGCTCCGCCGGCACGGCCATCAGGGTGGGCTTGAAGTACGCAAAAGGGCTCTCAAGCAGAGCAATGGGTTCGATCCTCGAAGAACGTAAGAAGCGGCCGTTCGCCTCAGTCGCCGACCTCTACGGCAGGACGGAGATCGGACGCGACCAGTTGCAGAGCCTCGTGAAGGGCGGTTTCCTCGATGCGCTGTCCGAAGCCGGATCCGAGGCCGCATCCGGGGCCGGATCCGGTGTTGGAGATCGGGGAGCGCTGCTGGCCGAGGCTCGCGCTCTGGCGAAGAAACCTTCCCGAAGCCGGCAAGAAGAGCTGCCGCTTTCACATCCCGCGAGCTGGTGGGAGCGGAGAGAAGGTTCTAGGAGCCATGGGGCGGGGTTTCTGCCGATCAGCTCCGAAGGCAGAGAGCGCATGGAGTGGGAGGCGCTCTCCCTCAACGTCTTTGGTCATTCCCTCTGCCCTTACCGGGCCGCCCTGAAAGAACTAGGCGCCGTGCCGAGCACGGAGATACTCGATCTTCCTCACGGTAGGCGCGCGAGGGTGGCGGGGTTTCTAGAATCCTTGCAGCGGCCCCCCACTAAGAGCGGACGCCCCGTGTACTTCCTCCTTATCGAGGACGAGGCGGGTCTTTTGCAGGCCACGATCTTCGAGGATGTCTACGAGCGCCACGGTCACGTATTGCACAGGAGCGGAGCATTCATGCTGGACGGGCGGGTGGAACGGGACAGACGGCGCGGCCACTCCTACCTGGTGGAGAGGATCTTCGACCTCGCCGCAGCCCTATCGAGTGAGCGGGTGCGCCACATGAATCCTACACGGGACTCTAGACTCACCCGCTCCCACGTACCGGAGCCCAGGGCGGGATGAAGCATCGTGACCATCCCGCTCCAAGGAGCGAAATATTTCCCGATTCCATACCCGCCTACCGTATAATCCCTTCTAGCAAGGAGGTTTCGGTTGCAGGCGGATCCCAACCACGAGCTCATCGACATCGAGCGCATAGACTTGGACCCGGTCATGGATGGGTTTTCGAGCGTCGTCCTCGAGCTCTTGCGCGAGGGAGACTTCTACGTCGTCCAGGAGACCGCCCAGACTACTGGCAACCGCATACTGCGTTTCTGCACGCACAGCGAGGAGAGGGCGCTCCATCTCTTCGAGAGCGAGAAGGGAACTCCCGAGCGTGCTTGATAGGCAGACCATGGCGCGTAGCGTCTCACCCAAGGCCCTCCAAACTTGGCAACACCTCAACGAGCGTCAGAAGGCGTACCTCGAAGCCGTCTACCCGGCCGACCTCGAAGACTTGCTCTTCCTCCGCCTGACGAACGCCGGACGCAAACTAGCCCGCACGGGACTCGGCGAGAGCACCCCTGAAAAGCTCCCTTCGGGAACCCTCAGGGAGTGGCGCTGGCGCGCACTCGCCATGGCCTACGCCGCCGGCGAGGCCGGCCTTAGGGACGAAGGTGCCGGACACTACGCAGGCGTCTCCTGGAAGACCTGGCGACGCCTCGAAACCTACTCTCACGCGGGCTTCGGACCGCTCGTAAAAGAACGTCAGGCAGGACCGGAAGAGTACCGGATGTACATTACACCCGAAGGTATGAGGCACTACCGGAAGACCCGTAGCGACTACGGCGAACGCTACTCAACGGCCAGCTCCGCCCCCGTTGGCTAGGATGGGCGAGGGACGCTCGCAGCTTGCGGGCTCGCGCTTCGTCGTGGCCGTGGACCTCATCGGGGCGGCTGCTGGAGGATGGTGGGAGGATGGTGGCTAGGGCTTGCGATCACCGTCTACCAGAGACCCTGGGGATCCCTCTTCGACCTCTCCGCGGCGTCCGTTGCCGCCCTGCTCCTGGGAGCTATAGCCCGCTCGACCCCAGGGAGATAACCTCCGACACCGCGGGCTACTCAGACGTTGTTTTCGGCCTCTTTTCCCTCCTCGGCTACCAGTTCAGCCCCCGGCTTGCCGACGCCGGCGAAGCCCGCTTCTGGCGCATGGACCGCGCGGCCGACTACGGACCCCTCGACGGTCTTTCGCGCCGCAACCGCGTAAAGACCGACCTGATTCGCGACAACTGGGAGGATATCCTCCGCGTCGCCGGCTCGCTCAAGCTCGGGACGGTGAAGGCATCCAACCTGGTCCGCGCCTTGCACGCAAGGTCCAGGCCCTCCGAGCTCGCGAAGGCCATCACCGAGGTCGGCAGGATCGCGAAGAGCATCTTCTTGCTCTCTTTCGTGGACGACGAGGCCTACCGCCGGCGCGTGCTCGTGCAGCTCAACCGCCACGAGGCGCGCCACAACCTCGCCCGGGAACTCTTTCATGGCGACCGTGGGCAGGTCCGCAAGCGCTACCGCGAGGGCCAGGAGGACCAGCTCGGCTCGCTCGGGTTGGTCCTCAACGCCATGGCGCTCTGGAACACCTTCTACCTCGACCGCGCGGCGTCGCACCTCGTCGAGCGGGGCGCGGATGTACGGGACGAGGACCTGGCCAGGGTCTCGCCGCTCATGCATGCCCACGTGCGCGTCCTTGGCCGCTACCACTTCCGGCTGCACGACACGGTGGCCGACGGTGGGCTCAGACCGCTGCGGGACCCCAGCGAGATCGACGAGTTCGGGCGACCCACCGGGCCGTAAGGCAATCTCGTAAGGTAATCCCCGGGGATCCAGACGGATGGACTTCCGCGCTGCTGTACTGCAAGCTGCCTAGAATTCTTGGCTTACTCGGTAGTTTGTTGACGAAGGATGACCTCCATGCTCCAATGGCAGCAAGGAGGTTTTGCCATGACCAGACGTCTACCCACCGATCCCGCTCCCGGTCCGCTCGAAGAATATGCTGCCCGCTTCGACGACCTCTTCGCCACTCTCGCCCAACGCCAGGCCTTTCGTCGCTATCTTGAAGGGCTTTTGTTACCTGCGGAACGCAACAAGACC
>JBBPZK010000172.1:0-6356 GCA_038199155.1 Rubrobacterales bacterium
CAACTCTCGAAAGGTAGTGCAGAGTGACGAGCGAAGAAGAACGTTGGGGACGAATTCGAGGAAGCGACTAAAGGCAACGACAATGCAGCCTCCAAAGGAGCCGTAGAGGAAGAAGAAGCGACCGGCGGCGGCGTAAAGGACAACGTTCAGGACGAGTTGGATAAAGCTTCCGGCAGCTCCGAGAAGGATCGTTAGGGCAGCATAGAAACCGGCGAAACTACCGGCTGATCCTACCTGGCTACCGAACGCGAGGGTTCAGGTTCACGCGCGAGCGTCCGAAGAGCCGGTCGAGGTAGCGGTCAGCCATCCACGAACCGAGCGCGCCGCCCAGCATGCCGAGAGCCACGTCGATTACGGTATCGAGCGGGGCGTGTGAGATCTGGGCTCCCATGGCGTCCAACACGACTTCGCAGCCTTCCCAGGCCACAGCGCCGACGAACCCTATGACGACGCCCGTGAGCAGGGCGTGGCGCGGGGTATTGAAGAAATAGTCGTCCCCACCAGCCCGGTAGATAAGCTCCGCCGTCAGGGCGACGAAAGTAAAGGGCGTCAGGAAGTGGGCGATCTCGTCGTAGAGCGGAATGGGCTCGAAGAAATGCCACATGAAACCAGCCGCGTTCAGGGCTACGCACACGGCGATCAAAACTACGGCTCGCTGCCAGGGCATTTAGACGACCACCTCCTGTTTGCAGGACTCTTGATTCTCTGTACCCGTCGAGACCCACTCTGAACCTCTCACCTCAGACTTTGCCGGATCCCCCCGCAAGGTCCAGGATATTTCGGGCCATTTTTATGGAGGCGGCATCGACCATGTGGCCGTCAACGCCGACCGAACCGGCCCCAGTCTCCCCAGCCTTCTCGTAGGCGGCGACCAATTTCTCCGCCCACCGGACTTCTTTTTCGGTCGGTGAGAAGACCTCGTTGACGACCTCTATCTGAGCCGGGTGGATGCACCACTTGCCGTCGAAGCCGAGGGCGCGGGCGCGGAGGCAACTCTTGCGGAGACCTCCTTCGTCCCGGTAGTCGGCGACGGGACCGTCGATCGCGCGCAACCCCGCGGCTCGCGCGGCAACCAGTATGCGCTGCAGGGCGTAGTGAAAACGGTCTCCTGGATAGACCTCATCCCACTCGTCGGTCGTTCCGATGCTCATCTGAGGCATCCGGAGGCTCGCCGCGTAATCTCCGGGTCCGAAGTGTAGGGCTTCGAGCCGGTCGCTAGCCTGGGCTATTGCATCCACGTTGGCGAGACCCGTAGCACTCTCTATCTGGGCTTCGAGCTTTATCTTGCCCGATTCGAGGCCGACCGCCGCTTCCACGCCGCCGAGCAAGAGGCCCAAGGCGTGCAAGTCTTCGGGACAGTCTACTTTTGGGACCAGGATCGCACCGAGGTTATCTCCGGCTTGCTCTACCACCTCGATCACATCCCGGTAAAAGTACGGCGTGTCGAGCGCGTTCATCCGGTATACAGCAGGCCTCTCACCCCAATCGAGCTCCGCCACAGCGTGGACGACCTTCTCTCTGGCGGACGTTTTCTCAGCCGGAGCGACGGCGTCTTCGAGGTCGAGAAAGACCGCGTCAGCAGCCGACGCGAGACCCTTCTCGACCATTCTCCCATTCGACGCGGGAACAGCCAGGATGGAGCGGGATGACCTCATCCGGGTCTTAGCGCAACAGCGCCTCTACCGGCTCGCCGCGGATGGAAGCGTCGAGGACCTCCATCGGGTGGGCGGTCGGCAACTCGGCGTGGCCCATCCTCTTCAAGCTCGCCTGGATCTGGAGCATACAGCCTGGGTTTGAAGTGACTATCATCTGCGCGCCGGTGTCCAGGATGTTCTGGGCCTTGCGCCTGCCTAGCTCCTCCGCCGGTTCGGGCTCGACCATGTTGTAGATACCGGCCGAACCGCAGCAGATCTCCGCCTCTTTTATCTCCTTTACGTCCATGCCGGGGATCTGCTTCAAGATCTGCCGGGGCTGCTTGCGGATGCCCTGGGCGTGCGCGAGGTGACAGGCGTCGTGGTAGGCCGCCGTTACGGGCAACGGACGACGCTCTGACCGAGGGCCTAGCTCTTGCAAAAACTCCGATACGTCCCTGACTTTCTCTGAGAATGCTTTCGCGCGATCGGCGTAATCGGGGTCGTCGCGGAGCAGGTGTCCGTACTCCTTCATCGTCGAGCCGCAGCCGGCCGCGTTGATGACGAAGTAGTCGAGGTTCTCTGCCTCGAAGGTGTCTATGGTCTTTCGGGCGAAGCTGAGTGACTCTTCTTCACGTCCGGCGTGGGTGGAGAGTGCGCCGCAGCAGCCCTGTTTCGGGGCGACTACTTCGCAGCCCTCGGCGGCCAGCACCCGGACGGTTGCGGCGTTTACCGGGGAGAAGAAGACCCGCTGGACGCAGCCGGTCAGGACACCGACGCGGGCGCGTTGCTCGCCTTCGGCGGGGGTTACCTCGGGGATCTTCTCTTCCTTCGGCACCTCGGGCAAAAGCGCCTCCATCGCACGCATCCGGGCGGGGATGCGCTGCATGATGCCTGCCTTGCGGAGCTTGTCGCCGACGCCGAACTTCTGATAGAAACGCATCGGGGCGGCGGCCAGGCGGAGCCGGTTTGGGTAGGGGAAGAGTTGGAAGATCATCTCCCGAAAAGCCTTGTCCTCCGGCGCACGCTCGTACCGGCGCTCGACCTGCCCGCGCGTCGCCTCGATGAGTTTGTCGTACTGCACTCCCGACGGGCAGGCCGTTACACAGGCCATGCACCCGAGGCAAAGGTCGTAGTGGCGCACCATCTGGTCGTTCATCGGCTCTTCGTCGAGGCCCTTGTTCATCAGGTAGATGCGCCCGCGTGGGGAGTCCATCTCCTCCCCGAAGAGGACGTACGTCGGACAGGTCGGCAGGCAGAACCCGCAGTGTACGCAGTCGTCTATGAGGTTCTTGTCCGGCGGGTGGTGAGCGTCGAAGGCCGGAAAAGAAGTTTTGCCCGTCTCCCGGCGGTTCGCCCCGACGGTCGCCTCCGCCGCGAGGTCGCTGGAAACTCCGATGCTCTGGCCGATGTCCTCGGGGCTGCCGGCGCCGATAGCACCGGCCATCGCCTGATCTCCGGTCGTACCCTCGCCGTTGCGTCTCTCGGTCACTAGATCCCTCCTACGAACCTGCCGGGGTTCATGATGCCCCGGTTGTCGAATTTGTCTTTTACCCGTCCCATGAGCCCCATGTCGTCGCGCGGCGGTCCCCACACGCCGGCCTTTTCTTTTAGCTCCGCGGTAGCGCCCAACAGCACCACGCTCCCGCCATGACGACTCCATATCTCCCGAAGCTCATCTATGACCTCATCTTTCGCGCCGACATCCCCACCGGAGAGCCCGACGAACGTGACGCCTGTCCCGGCGTGTCCCGTAATCTTAGGGTGATTGAGCCCCCGTCGTTCCGCCGCGCCGAGAACCGAGTCCAGGACCGCCGCGAGGTCCGCCGGTGGCGCGGAGACCTTCAGCAGCGCGTCATCTTCCTCCACATCGGGCAATCCCACGCCTAGCTGGTCGCCGTCTTGAGGGTCTCTTATTTCGCCGTGGGAACCGAGGACGTACGAGATTGTCTCGACCTTCGCGTCTATGCCGCCCTCGATGCTCTCGACGAGTACGGAGACCAGTTTTTCGTCCTCGTCGTAGCGCAACTCGATGGCCGTAGGCTCGGCCTGCGTGCGGACCACCGCGCTTACGGCGGCGTAGACCTCTTCGGGGCCGCCTTCTATCTCGGCGACGACTGTGCGGGACACGTCCCGGATCGGGTGCAGCCGGAAGTTCGCCTCGGCGATCACACCCAGAGTACCCAGCGAGCCCGTGAAGAGCTTGGAGAGGTCGTAGCCGGCCACGTTCTTGACGACTTTGCTGCCGGCCTTCGCTATCGTGCCGTCCGAGAGCACGATGCGGACACCGATTATGAGGTCCCGCACCGTTCCGTAGGAATACCGGCGCGGTCCGGAAGCATTTGTCGCGACGACCCCGCCGATGGTAGCTTCGTCCTCCGGCGGGTCGATAGCGAGCATCTGGCTCGACTCGCCGAGCTTCTCTTGCAGGTCGGAGATCTTTATACCGGCCTGGACCCGCACGATCTGGTCGCCGGGGACGTACTCGATGATCTCGTTCATCCGCACGGTACTAAGGATCAAGTCAAGCTCCCGCGGCGGATTTCCGAGGTACGTCTTCGTCCCGCCACCACGAGGCGCGACCGCCAGCCCCTCCTCGTGGGCGAGCTTCATGACCTCGCTGATCTCCTCGATGGAGCCCGGCTCGACGACGAAAGAAGGCTCGACGCCCTCCACCGCGTCTTCGGCCCTCGCTTCGCGGACGTTCTCTTCCCCAACTATGTTCTGGAGGCTCTCTATCGAGACGTTCTTCGTATCCATTAGAAGTTCTCCACGATTCCAGCCTTTTGAAGGGGGTGCATCTTGAACGGGCCGGGCCGTTCGCCGCAGAGACGCGGAGTCGGGAAGATCTTGCCTGGGTTGGCGATCTGGTGCGGGTCGAAGGCGCACCGCAATAGCTGCATGGTCTCCATGTCCTCATCCGTAAACATCTTTGGCATGTATTTCTTCTTGTCCAGCCCGATGCCATGCTCCCCGGTTAGCGAGCCACCAGCCTCCAGACAAGCCATGACGATGTCTCCCGCCAGGTCGTGGGCTTTATCCGCCTCGCCTTCGGCGGCGTTGTCGTAGAGAACTAGCGGGTGCAGGTTTCCGTCCCCGGCGTGGAAGACGTTTGCGACCCGCAAGCCGTAGTGTTCGCTGAGTTCGTTGATCTTGTGCAGCACCGACGAAAGCTCCGTGCGTGGGACCACCGAGTCCTGCACGTAGTAGTCGTTGCTGATACGCCCCATCGCCCCGAACGCGGCCTTGCGGGCCTTCCAGAAAAGCGCCCGCTCCTCGTCGTCCTCGGCGACCCGCAGTTCGGTCGCACCGTTGTCTTCGCAGATCTTGAGTACCCGCTCGAACTGACTCTCGACTTCCGCCTCCGGGCCGTCCAGCTCGATGACCAGCGTGGCCCCCGCATCCTCCGGAAGTCCCGGATGAACCGCCGCCTCGACCGCTTCCATCGTCAGGCTGTCCATCATCTCTATGGCCGCCGGCACGATGCCCTCGCCGATTATCCCCGAAACGGCCCCGCCAGCCCCCTCGGTGTCGTCGAAGCCCGCCAGCAGTGTCCTTACGGACTCAGGCGCGCGGGCGATGTTCAATACGACCTTTGTGGCGATACCGAGTGTCCCTTCGGCGCCGACGAACGCGCCGAGAAGGTCGTAGCCCGGCGCGTCAGGCGCTTTGCCGCCGCCGAGATGGGCGACGGAGCCGTCCGGCAACACGACCTCGACCTCCATTACGTGGTTGGTGGTGAATCCGTACTTGAGGCAGTGGACGCCGCCGGAGTTCTCCGAGAGGTTACCGCCGATGGAAGAGACGATCTGGCTGGCCGGGTCCGGGGCGTAGTAGTAGCCCTCGTCTGCGACGGCCTGGGAGACCCACACGTTTATAACGCCCGGCTCGACCACGACGCGGCGGTTCGGGATGTCTACTTCGAGGACCTTCTTCATCCGGGACATCACGATGAGCAAGCCGGACTTGACCGGCAACGCGCCGCCGGAGAGGCCAGTACCAGAGCCGCGGGCGACGAACGGTATCCCTTCCTCGTAACAGAGCTTGACTACGTTCTGGACCTGCTCGGCGCTCTCGGGGAGTACGACGAGGTCCGGTATCACCCGGTATTCCATGAGACCGTCGCACTCGTAGGTGCGTAGTTGCTCGTGTTCGTGGATCACCCCCTCTTCCCCGAGGATGTCCTGCATCGAACTTATAAGCCGGCTACGCTCCATGTAAGCCTCCTTTTGCCGGAGGGTTCTACTCTCCGGTCCCTATCTCGTGCTGCGCCAGGTCTTCTACGAGGGTGAGTATCGCCGAGTGATCCCTATCGCCCCGCCCCTTCGCCTTTAATGTCTCTAGCATCTGATCCACGATGGCCGTGATCGGGAGAGATACCCCATACTCCCTTCCTGCCGCCAACGCTATCCCCAGATCCTTGTGATGCAATTCTATCCTAAAGCCCGGATCGAAGTCGTGGCCGAGCATCTTCTCCCGTTTTGCTTCCATCACGGCGCTGCCCGCCAACCCACCGGAGATCGCATCGAGTATCTTCGCCGGGTCTACTCCGGCTTTCGAGCCGAGCACCAGCGCCTCGGAGAGCGCCTCGATGTTGAGAGCCACCACGATCTGGTTGCACGCCTTGGCCGTCTGCCCGGCCCCGACCGGACCGACATGGGTCGCGACCTTACCCATAACTTCGAACAGAGGCTCCGCCCGCTGAAAGTCCTCCTCACTCCCCCC
>JBBPZK010000173.1:0-3147 GCA_038199155.1 Rubrobacterales bacterium
AGCTCCGACGGTAGGAAACTCGCCACGACTTTGAACGGAGCGCAGGTCGTCGCGACCCCTTATCAGATCCAGGACCCGGAGAAAGCAGCGAGCAGACTGGAAGGTGTGATCGGGGGGACCGCCCACGAGAGCGTAGCGCAGATCAAAGCTTCCCTAACTCAGAGGGACAGCAAGGGACAACTCGGCGGCTATAGCGTCGTCGCGCAAGGACTCGACCCGGATATCGCCGCCAAGGTCCAGGATCTCGGGATAGAAGGTATTACAACGCTCCCGAGTGCGATCCGAACCTACCCCGATGGAACTCTCGCCAGCCAACTCCTCGGCCATGTCGGCGGTTACGCTCAACCTTTCGGCGGGGTCGAAGCAGGTTCCAACAGATCCCTGAAGAGCGGCAAAGACGTGAAGCTCACCCTCGATACGGCGGTGCAGCAGAAGTTGCAGGGCTCTCTGAGCAAAACGGCCAAGAAGTACGGCGCGAAAGACGCCCTCGGCCTAGTAATGCGCGTCGACAACGGCGATATAGTCGCCCTCGCCAATACACCAGGCTACAACAACAACGACTTCAGCAAGTCCCCCGCCGAGAATCAGCGCAACCGTGTGATCACCGACGCCTACGAACCCGGCTCTACCTTCAAGGCGTTTACCATGTCTGCCGCCATACAAGAAGGAGCCATTACCCCCCAAAGCGAATTTACCGTCCCCGACCAGATCCCGGTAGCTGACCGCATAATACACGACTCTTTGCCACATCCGACGAAAATAATGACGCCTGCGAACATCCTCCAGGAGTCGAGCAACGTAGGGACTACCGAGATCGCGCGCAGGCTCGGCGCGACGCGGCTCGACGAGTACATCAAGCGCTTCGGTTTCGGCAAACCTACCGGGGTGGATCTTCCAGGGGAGAACCCCGGCGTGGTCCCTCCGCTAAAGGATTGGAGTGGTTCTTCCATCGGCAACCTTCCCATCGGTCAGGGTGAGACGGTGACGCCTCTGCAGCTCGCGGCGGGCTACTCGGCCATCGCCAACGGCGGCTATAAGGTCACGCCGCACGTCTTGCAGGGAGACTCTACCGGGAAGCGAGGCTCGCGGGTGATAACCTCCAAGACCTCGTCTATAGTGAAAAGGATGCTAGAGAGCGTGGTCGAGAGAGGAACGGGCGTTCACGCCCAGATACCAGGCTACACGGTGGCCGGCAAGACCGGGACCTCCCAGAAAGTAGACCCGAAAACAGGAACCTACACGGACAAGTACATCGCCTCCTTTATAGGCTTCGCCCCCGCTTCGAACCCGAAGTACATCGCCCTCATAGTGCTGGATAACCCGGTGAAAGATATGTGGGGCGAGACGACCGCGGCCCCGGCGTTCAGCGACGTGATGGACTTTACGCTCCAGTATTACAATGTTCCCCCGGACGCGAGGACGCCCGGAACGAAGAGAGCACAGAACGGTGGGACTGGATGAGGCCGGCCTCCCTGGCAGAGGTCGCGCGGGTCACCAGGGGCGTTCTCCACGGCGCGGACCCGGACGCTATTGTGATCGGGGGCGCTTCCGATTCGCGGCTCGTGCGTGAGGGTGAACACTTCTTCGCGCTGCGAGGACGGATGGACGGGGCGGACTTCGCTGCTGACGCGCACGACAGGGGCGCGACGGCGGTAGTCGCGACACGCCCGCTCCCGGCTCCCACGCTCGTCTTAGAGGATCCACTCCAGGCGATGCAGAGGCTCGCGCGCTGGACTCTCTCTCAGAACGATGAGGCTCCGACGGTCGTAGGCATAACCGGCAGCGTCGGCAAGACAACGACCAAAGATGCGCTGACGGCCATCTTGCGATGCGCGGGCAGGCGCGTCTCAGCGACAGAAGGAAACTTCAACAACGAGATAGGACTACCGCTCACGGTGCTCGCCGCCGACCGGCGAACTGAAGTACTGGTCCTCGAGATGGGCGCCACCCACACCGGAGACATCGAGCACCTGTGCGGTGTAGCGCCACCCGAAGTCGGCATTCTCACAGCCGTTTCGCCGGTCCACCTCGACTCATTCGGAGACCTCGACGCCCTGGCGGCGGCGAAAGGAGAGTTGGCGCTGGCGCTCCCGGAAGACGGTTCTCTGGTAGCGCCTGTCGGAGCGCCGGAAGCCGCAACCGGCTACGGGCGCAACCTGCGGAAGCGCATCACTTTCGGCGGAGAGACCGCCGACCTATACGCTTCGGATGTCGAAGAACTGGATGATGGTTTACGTTTCGTTTTGCACTTCGGTGGGCGCTCTCGGGAAGTAAAGACTCCTGTTTTCGGTACGCATCTGGTCGAGCCCTTGCTAGCGGCTTTCGGTGGCGCCCTGGCCCTCGGGCTCGACCTCGACGACTGTGCTCAGGGGATCTCCCGGTTGCGCCGGACGGGGCTTCGGGGGGACGTTTATACGCTGCGCGACGACATCGTCGTCTACGATGACTCGTACAATGCCTCTCCCGCTGCGGTAGCGGCCGTGTTGCGTTACGGTGCGAGACAGGCGCGTGAGCAGGACCGGCGGCTCGTGGTCGTGCTCGGAGGGATGTTCGAGCTTGGGGCGGAGGCTCGCTCTTACCACCGCGAAGCCGGGAGGATCGCCTCCGATGTCGGTGTAGACCTGCTGGTGTGCGTCGGGGACGAAGCCCGATGGTACGCCGAAGGGTTCGACGGGAGCAGTATTCGTTACGAAGACGCGGAGGCGGCCGGAGAAAAGCTCGGCGAGGTGCTCAATCGGGGCGATTACGTGGTCGTGAAAGGGTCGCGAGGAGTTGGACTAGATGCCCTGACCCGTAAGTTGAGGGAGAGTCTAGCTCTTGTTTAGCGTGATCTTGAGCGCCGGTATAGCGTTTCTCGTGACGGTATCCCTGGGGTCGAAGTTTATAGAGTACCTCCAGTCGCGGAAATTCGGGCAGTTCGTGCGGGAAGACGGCCCCGAGACGCACCTGATCAAAACCGGAACTCCCACAATGGGCGGAGTAGTAATGCTAGCAGGGCTCGTCGCGGCTCTCGTGGTAGTAGGACGACCGAACGCGGCGACGTTCGGCGCCCTGGTGCTCATCGCAACGGTCGCTGGCATAGGACTCTACGACGACTGGCAGAAGATCTCCAACAAGAGAAACGAAGGCCTGAGCGTCAAGTACAAG
>JBBPZK010000174.1:0-2184 GCA_038199155.1 Rubrobacterales bacterium
CCCCCCTGACAGCCGGAAACAGCTTCCTCTCGCCCATCTTCATCGAGACCTCGTAATGTCCCTTCTCGTACCCGAAGAGCCCCGCCATCCCGCAACACCCGGAGTCAACAACCTCTACCTCAGTACCAGACGCGAGAGACAAAGCCTCCTCGGTCGGCTTCGTCCCGACCAGCGCTTTCTGGTGGCAATGGCCGTGGAGCAATACCGGAGAACCTTCTCTGAGCGGTAGTTCCGTCTCATCACCAACCGCCTCCAGCAGCGCCTCTTCGAAGAGGCGCGTGGCTTCCGCGAGCTTCTTTACCCGCTCGTCTCCGGGCAAGAGCTTCTCGTAATCATCGCGCATGGTCAGGATGCAACTCGGCTCAAGACCGACCAGTGGGACACCGCGCTCGACGAGCGGCCAGAGTAGGTCCAGGTTTCGTTTGGCGTTTTTCCTCGCTTCATCCACGAGCCCCTCGGAGAGCATCGGTCGTCCGCAACAGACGACCTTCGGCAAGTGTACCCGGACTCCGGCGGCGGCGAAGAGACGCACCATTCCTTCTCCTACCTCCGGGCGCTGGTACTCGTTCCAGGTATCGTTGAACAGGGCGACCTCGGCCGGTCCCTCACCTTGTGGTAGATCCGGGAACCGTTTGGAGAATGTCCTGCTCGTCACCTTCGGCAGCGGACGGCGCGGGTCTATGCCGAAGAGAGCGGCAGCGCGGCGGGCAAGATTGGTACCCGCGATGGTGTTGTAGAGGGTGGGTGTGAGGGCGGCGAGGGCGAGTTGCTTTCGGATGTGTCCGGCAGCCTTCTGCCTTACGGAGAAGCCGTGCTCCTTACCCGACTGGTAGAGGACTTCGGTCTTCATGCTAGCCACGTCTACCTGGGAGGGGCACTCGCTCTTGCACGCTTTACATCCGATGCAGAGGTCCATTACCTCCCGCATCCTGCTTCCGGTCATCTCCTCGGGCGGAAGGGTGCCGTCGAGGACGGAGCGGAGCATGTTCGCCCTCGCGCGGGTGGTGTCTTGCTCGTCAAGGGTAGCCATGTAGGAGGGACACATCGTGCCGCTGTTCTTTTTGCGGCAGAAGCCCGAGCCGTTGCAAAGCTCTACCGCCTTTGCGAACCCGCCCTGCCCGGAGAAGTCGAGGCCGGTTGCCAGGGGCAGCGTCTTGTGACCGGGTCCGATGCGGAGTTGGGTGTCCATCCTGGCGGCTTCCACGATGACGCCGGGGTTCAATACCCCCCCCGGGTCGAAGAGTTGTTTGACCTCTTTGAAAGCGCGCACTATCTCGGGGCCGTACATCTTATGTAGGAACTCCGAGCGGGAGAGGCCGTCGCCGTGCTCGCCTGAGATCGAACCGCCAAGCTCCACGACGAGGTCCGCAACCTCCTCACCTATCTCGCGCATGCTCCGCACGCCTTCCTGCTTCCGGGTGTCGATCGCCGGTCGGACGTGGAGCGTACCCACGCTTGCGTGTCCGTAGAAGCAAGCCCAGGTATCGTGGCGGCCGAGTATCTCCTCGAAGCGGTCCGTAAACTCCTCCAGCCGGTCTGCCGGAACGGCGGCGTCCTCGACGAAAGCTACAGGCTTTGCTTCATCTGCCGTGCCGAGGAGCAGCGGCAGTATGGACTTGCGGAGCTTGACCGTCTGGGCCATCTCCTCTTTGCCCCGGAGCGGTACCACGGCGGTTGCCCCGACTTCTTTTCTTATATCTTCCAGGGAGGCGAAGCGTTCTTCTAGCTCTTCCTCCGTTCCGCTCCATTCTACGAGCAGCAGGGCGCGGGGCTCTCCGTGGACGAAGCGGGTCGCGTCGCGGTAGTGAGGGGTCTCCCTCGCGCGCATGATCGCCACGTCGTCCAGAAGCTCTATCGCAGAAGGAGACATTTTGAGGAACTTCGCGGTGGCACGGGAGGAGGCTGAGAGAGAATCGAACTCGAAGGAAGCCATTTGCCGGGACGGTGGAAGCTCTCGTAGCCTGAACTCGGCCTGGGTGACGAGGGCCAGGGTGCCTTCGGAACCGCAAACCAGGTGTGTGAGGTCCAGAACATCCGGGTTTAGGAGGATGTCGAGGCCGTAGCCTGAGACCCGACGGATCATGTCCGGGTAGCGGCGTTTTATCTCCTCGGCGTAACGCTCTCCTAAGTCCAAAGCGCCCCGGATCAGTCGCGCTTTCACATCGGCGTGACGCGCCCGCTTCA
>JBBPZK010000175.1:0-2536 GCA_038199155.1 Rubrobacterales bacterium
CCGTTCGCGCCGCAGACTGCGGCTCCCCGGTGTCGGATGGAGACACCACGAGTTGCTTCCAGAGACGGTCCGAGTGCTCGCGCGCGAACTCTCGTGAGAGGGCGTCGAGGTTTCCCATGCGCTTCACCGCCACCAGGAACGCTTCATCGGTGGCGAGTCCCGCGTCGGCCAGGAAACCGATCTGCTCGCGCAAAAATGGTCCTCCAGCTCCGCTACGTCGACGGAGTGGATCGCCTGCCGGCGCCGGAGGTAGCTCCGCCACCGTTCGATCTGCTCCTCTAGCCATACCGCGTGACCCGGATCCGGCATCGCTCAGGCTCCGTGTGGCGGTGACGTGGCTGACGCCTGGTAGCCGGCCGAGAGAGGAATGCCGAGTTCCGTCCAGATGCCTCGCAGTGTTGCGTCCACCGCCTGCCACTGCCGGCGCTCTTCAGCGAACTGTTCCCTGCCCCCGGACGTGATCCGGTAGTACTTGCGACGGCGGCCGCTCTCCGCGATTTCCCACCGCGCCTCGACGTGGCCGAGCCGCTCGAGCCGATGCAGAACAGGGTAGAGCATCCCGTCCGTCCACTCCATGCGCCCTCCGGACAGCTCCCGAACTCGCTTGAGGATGGCGTAGCCGTAGCTGTCCCCTTCCACCAGGATTGCCAGGACCATCGGGGTCGAAGAAGCGGCGATCAGGTCCTTGTTGATCTCCATGACTTCACGCATCGCGCGGCGCTAACGATTTCGAATCCGTATATACATAGCAGCACTATACCTAACGCTGTCAGGTATGACAAGAGGTGCAGGATATCTCCCGTTGCCTGGCCATGAATGGCTGCGGGCGGCGTGGCCGTTTCCCCTGCACTTCCCGGCGATCGAGGGGGACGGACGATATGGTGGACGCTCCTAGTCTTCGGTTCGCTCGATCCTCCTCCTGCGTCCGTTTTGTCCCATATTCCTCCCTCAAATGTCTGCTGTGGGAGGAGAAGCACGTCACGTCGAAGAGAGTTCGAAGGCTCGTGCTAAGATAGCAACCCGTATGAAGCATCTCAAACTAACTCCTTACCCCGCGACTTCGTGAAGCTTCCTTTTCGCCGGCTTATTCCAGAGGCACGCGAGCCGACGAGGGCGCACGCCGGGGACGCCGGCTACGATCTGCGCTCGGTCGAGAGCTTGAGCCTGTCGCCGGGCGAACGGGCCGTGGTGGGGACCGGAATTTCGGTCGCCATTCCCGAAAGTTACGCCGGGCTCGTGCTGCCGCGCAGCGGGCTCGCCGTAAAGCACGGCGTCTCGCTGATAAACGCTCCGGGTCTCATAGACTCCGGCTATCGGGGCGAGCTCCGTGTGCCTCTCATAAACCACGACCGAGAGGAAACTTTCGAGGTCGAGGAGGGGATGAGGATCGCCCAACTCGTCCTGGTGCGTGCCGGGGCGGCGGAGTTCGTCGAGGTAGAGCTTCTCGAAACCGGAGCCGACGGCAGGGGAGAGGGCGGATTCGGCTCCTCGGGCTCGGGATGAGGCTTTCGTGCTGCTGCTGAGAGAGCCCACCGAAAGCTACGTCCGCGATTTCTTGCGCTCCCAACGAGACGCGCCGTTCTCTTACGAGGAGGTCGGGGCCTCGCGGGAGGGTGCGCCTCCCGGTTACACCGTCGACCACAACCGGGTGAGGCTCGGCGCTGGGGAGAAAACATTCGTCCGAGCGGTGGAGGCTCTGCAAAATTGGAAGATGTTCGACCTGGGTTGGGTGCGGGCTATTTCTCCCGGTCTGCCGGAGGTGGGGGAGACCGTCGGCGTGCTCGCCCGGCACTACGGGTTCTGGTCGCTCAACGCCTGCCGCGTGGTGTACCTGATCGAAGACGAACAAAACGGCAACCTCCAGCGCTATGGCTTTGCCTACGGCACTCTCCTCGAGCACGGCGAACGGGGTGAAGAGCGCTTCACACTCGAGTGGGACCATGAAAGCGACTCTGTCTACTATGACATCTACGCTTTCTCCCGGCCGAAACATCCTCTGGCAAGGATCGGTTACCCAGCCTCCCGACTTCTCCAGAAGCGCTTTGCAAGAGACTCGAAAAAGGCGATGGTTCGGGCTTCTTCGGGTTAGGGTTTACCTGATAAGAACGTGAAAGTGTTAGACGCTTTGCGAAGAGCGTGCCTCGGCTGCCCTGACCAGGATCGCTTCTATAATCTCTGTCTTGGCTTCGGCGTAGTGTTGCATGCTCGGCCAGTCTCTCTCCGCCAATTCACGTTTGGTCCGGGCGTAGAGTTCACGGTCTTCTTTGTTCGCGCGCAGGCGGTCTCGCAGCAGTAGATAGCGTCCTATTTCGGGCGAGTCCGGCGAGTAGACGTGGACATGAACGTCCTTCGCGGCGGTCCGGAACATCCGGTGCTCGTGGAAGTCCTTTTCGCGGACTCGCAAGATGTAGCCTGCTCTTTCCAGGGCTGGCGCGTATGAGGTTTCGTCGCCGGAGTCTTCGACTACGAGGAGGATATCTACTATAGGTTTGGCGGCGAGTCCCGGAACCGAGGTGGAGCCGATGTGTTCGATCCC
>JBBPZK010000176.1:0-13236 GCA_038199155.1 Rubrobacterales bacterium
CGTTCTCGTAGGAGACCCCGAACTCGCTGCGACCGGCGGCTACGAGTTGCAGCACGGACGCTGGGTCCGAAGGCTGCTGAATATTGACCTTCAGGCCCGCTTTCTTGAAGTATCCCTGTTGCTGGGCCGCGTAAATGCCGGCGTGGTCTGCGTTCGGGTACCAGTCGAGCGTGAGCGTCACGTTTTGGGGGCCGCCCGAGCCAGTGCTTCCCGAGGCTCCGCCGCATCCCGCGATCAATACAACAAGTACGGCCAGTAGCGGAAAGAATAAGAGGTAGCGAGGTCGGGGTTTGCGGGGTTTCAGAAAGAATATTCGCAAGTTCACTCCCTTCCGGTGGGATTACCCACGTCAGGTTCGAAGCGTCTCGGCTCTCGCCGACTCTCAGCCGCCCGTTGGCCTGTGCTACGGGAAGCTCCGCCGTGTTTTCAGTTGGATCGGAGTATAGCAGTAGTTTCATTTACCTATTTATCCTGCTTGAGTGTCCAGGGTGCTATCAGGCGCTGGGCCAGCGCGACCAGCAAAAAGAGCGTGACGCCCATGAGCGACAAGAGGGCTATCTCGGCGAACAGGCGTGGTATCTCGAACTGGTTTTTGTCCTGGATCATGAGGAACCCGAGTCCCTTGCTACTGCCGACCCACTCCCCGATAATCGCCCCGACGACGCTGTAAGTGACCGCCAGGCGCACCCCGCCGAAGAGGAACGGCAGCGCCCCCGGAACCTCGACCATGAAGAACGTGCGCCACCTGCCGGCCCCGAAAGAGCGCATCAGGCGGATCAAATCCGGGTCGGTCGCCCGCAACCCGTCCACGGTCGAAACCGTGATCGGGAAGAAACAGAACAAGATTACGACCAACACTTTCGGCAGCGGCCCGTATCCGAACCACGTAACGAGCACCGGGGCTATGGCGATGACCGGCAACGTCTGGGAAGCTACGAGCCAGGGATAGAGCGAGCGTTCCGCCAGCGATGAGCGGTTTATGAGCAACCCGGAGATAGTTCCGGCGGCAGCGGCGCCGAGAAAGCCGATGAGCGCCTCACCCGCCGTCGGCACCGACTGTGCCAATAGCATACCGCGCGAGCCCCAAAACGCCTGCACTATCGCCACGGGACCGGGCAACAGGAACGACGGGATATCGAAGAGACGAACCACGAGCTCCCAAACTATTAGGACTATTAGGGCGAGCAGGACCGCCGGGACGGCGCGTCTCATCCCGCCACCCCGAGAGAACCGAGTAGCTTTCTCTTGAGCTGGGTGAACTCGTCGGTGGTCTCGACCTCCATGCTCCTCGGGCGCGCGAGGCCCACGGGAACGTCGAGCGCGACGCGGGCCGGTCTCTCAGTCAGGACTACCACCCTGTCTGCGAGGAGCAGCGCCTCGTCCACGTCGTGGGTGACGAGAACGATGGTTGCTGCGAGGGTGTCCCGAACGTCGAGCAGCCAGCCTTGCAGCGAACGGCGGGTGAGCGCATCGAGGGCGCCGAAGGGCTCGTCCAGGAGCAACACGTCGCGCTCCAGCAGGGCGGTCCTGAGGAGCGCGACCCGCGAACGCATGCCACCCGAAAGCGCCGCAGGCGGAACTTTGGCGAACTCCTCCAGGCCGAACCGTTGGAGCGCTTTCATTGCTTTCTCTCGGGCGTCCTTCTTGGAGACGCCGGTCGCTTCGAGTCCTAGAGAGACATTGGCGAGGACGCTCCGCCAGGGGAGGAGGAGGTCGCTCTGGGGCATGTAGGAGACGAGTCCGGGTCGTTCGAGCGGGGAGCCGTTTTTCTCGACTCGTCCGATGTCCGGGGTTTCGAGGCCGGCGAGTAGGCCGAGCAGGGTTGACTTTCCGGCTCCGGAGGGGCCGATCAGGGCGAGAAAAGTCCCCTGCTCTACCTCCAGGTCTATCCCATCCAGGATGTGGACGTTCCCCTTGGTAACGCTGACCCCTCTGGCGGCGAGCTTCGGGACGGGCATTAACTTTCCTCTGCCGCCGCCTCGAAGAAAGCAAGCTCCAGCCGCATCGCCCGCCGGTAGGCTTCCCGCGCCGCAGTCGCGTCCGAGGCGTAACGGTCCAGTAGCGTTTCGAGCCTGTCCGCGAGGTCGTCAAACTCGGGGCCGGCGTAGGTCTCGGCCCATTCCCGGTACGGATTCTCTTCCGCGACGCCCTCATCCACGAGGGATCTTCCGAGGAAGGAGTAGAGCCTCATGCAGGGGACCATGGCGGCGCAGGTCTCGTCGACGCTTTTTAGAGCGGCGATCGAGAGCAGGAAATCCGTGTAGGCGAGCGTCGCGTCTCCAGGGACAACATCTCTCAGGGAGACGTTCCAGCGGGCCGCGTAACTTTCGTGCAGCCGCAACTCTTCGAGGACGCCGGCGACGAGCCCAGCGAAGACCTCCATCCCTTCACGATCGGGGGCGTGGGCCAGGGCGAGCGCGTAGGCTCGGGCGAAGGACTCAAGGAAGAAAGCGTCCTGGGCGACGTAGAACTTGAAGCTTTCGAGTGGCAGAGAGCCGTCGGCCAGTCCGCGCACGAAACGGTGGTCGAGGACGGCACGGGCCAGGTCTTCGTTCTCCTCCCAGAGCGAGTGGGCCAGGTTCATTCGCCTTCTTCCCCGAGCGCCATCTCCCAGAACTCTCGTTCCAGACGAATAATCTCCACGAACACCGCTTCGGCCCGTTCCCGCTCGCTCTTATCGGCGGCTTCGAGGGTGTCGTCGGCTGCTTCTTCCAGCCCTGCCACGTAGCCGGCAAACTCCGGCGTGGTCCAGTGCTCGACGAACTCCCGGTAATTTAGGTGACCGGGGGTGGCGTTTATCCAGGATTCGAGGTAGACGCGTTCCAGTGCCCAGAGAGCGGTTATCTTCGCGGGGTAGGGATCGTGCTCCAGGCTGTTCAGGAAATCGCGGTAGGCTTCGGTCGTGGAGTGTCGTGGAGCATCCAGCTTCAGATCCCATCTCCCGGCCTGATCTTCGAACCAGCCCAGTTCGGCTTCGAGTGCGGCTAATCCGTTTATGAGCAGCCCCTGATCCCGCCTTGGGGCGCGGGCAACAATGTGGGACTGAAACGCCAGGCCGTCGGTGACGAAAAGGTAGTCTTGAACCAGCCAGGTTTCGAAAGCGTTTTGTGAAAGGGAGCCTTCGCGCGCGCCGTCCAGGAAAGGATGTTTGGTGGCCGACTGCCAGGCTTCCCGGTGCCGATCTATTAGGTCCTGAGTTCTCCCATCTTTCATCGCACGTCCTCCTGACATGAAGCTCCGGAACATGCGAGGCGACTCGACTCCCTGCGCCGGAATTACCCGGATCCGGTTCATCGGGTCGGCATGGTATCGAACCCACGCCCTCTCAGCCTCGCGGCTCCCCGGTCATCTACTCTTTGAGTACTGTACTCTATCATTCGTCTCCGAGAAACCACATTCGGACGATGCTTGTGTCTCTCGGAGATGGGGTAAAGACGTTCTGTTAGCGGGTTCTCGTGACGAAAGGAAGCCTAGATGGAATACAAGGAGATCAAAGGTGAGAAAGTACCGTCCCTCGGCCTCGGCACCTGGAGACTGGGCGGTGAGGAGTGCAAAACGGCCGTCGGACGCGCCCTTTCTTCCGGCTACCGGCACCTGGACACCGCCCAGATGTACGGCAACGAGAGAGAAGTCGGGCGCGGCATCGAGGGGTCGAGCGTGGACCGGGAGGAAGTCTTCCTGGTCACCAAGATCAGCCCCGGAAACTTCGCCCGCGCCGGCGCCCTCCGCTCGTCCCGCGAGAGCATCAAGAAGCTCGGCACGGATTACGTGGACCTCCTCCTCATGCACTGGCCCAGCCAGAGCGTCCCGCTCGGAGAGACGCTCGAGGCGATGAGGGAATTGCGAGAAGAAGGCGTGATCAGGCACATCGGGGTCAGCAACTTCTCGCCCTCGCTGGTCGAGGAGGCGATGGAGCACGCGGAGATCTTCTGCAACCAGGTCGAGTACCATCCGTACAGATCTCAAGAGGCGTTGCTAGAACAGTCCGGAGAGAAAGACTACCTGCTAACGGCTTACAGCCCGGTCGCAAAGGGAGCCGTCACGAAAGACGATACGCTGAGGGAGATTGGGGAGGCTCACGGCAAGAGCCCGGCGCAGGTGGCGTTGCGGTGGCTGGTGCAACAGGAGAAAGTCGTCGCCATCCCGAAAGCGAAGGGCGAAGAGCATCTCAAGAGCAACCTGGAAATCTTCGACTTCGAGCTGGACGAAGAGGAGATGCGTCTCATCTTTGACCTGGCCCGCTAGGGAATCTGGCAAAGCGAAGGGGAGGAGCCGGAGCCCCTCCCCTATTCACTCTTTGTAGACCTCGTTTACTCGAAGTGGTCGGCGGCCTGGGTGATGTACTTCTCCATCTCGTCGGGGACTTCGTCCTCCGGGTAGATCGCCTCGACCGGACACTCCGGCTCGCAAGCGCCGCAGTCGATGCACTCCTCCGGGTTGATCATGAAGTGGTCGCCGCCGTCGTAGATGCAATCGACCGGGCAGACCTCGACGCAACTCTGGTCTTTGGTGCCGATGCACGGCTCCGTTATAACGTAAGTCATCTTCTCTCCTCTCGAAACCAAATCTCTCTATCTGGATGCTTTATACCAACCGGAGAAAAGCCTAACTACCCCTCGTTGACAGCTATCATCCGGGAACATGACGGAGGTCATAGACCAATGTGACCTGGATCAAACAAAGCGCGCGCCCTGCCTCTACTGCGAATCGGTCTCAGGTACGGGCGCGGAGTTCGGCCGGTTCGAGGATGGTTATGGTCTTGCTTTCGAGGTCGAGGATACCTTCCCTGGCGAGCCGGGAGAGTGCGCGGGAGAGGGCTTCGCGGGAGATCCCGGTCGCTTCCGCCATCTCCTGTCGCGAGAGCGAGGGCTCGAAGACGACGCCTCGCCTCGTCACCCGTCCCTCCTCGGTTGCGAGGTTGAGGAGCATGCGGGCCACACGCTGGGGGGCGCTGTGGAAGACGAGGTCCCCGGTCAGGTCTTCGAGTTCGCGGCTGCGGGCGGCGAGGGCTCGGGCGAGCCGGATGGAGCCTTCGGGGAAGCGGCCAACTATCTCCAGCAGGTCGTCCCGGAAGACGGCGTAGAGCACGCAGTCGGTGAGGGCGGTTGCACCCTGGCTCTGGGGGCGTCCCTCCAGGGCGGAGGCGAGGCCCAACACCGAGCCGTCGCCTACCACGCCGAAGATCTGGTCCCGCGCCTTCGGCCCGCCGGAGGAGCGGTAGAGCTTCGCCCGTCCCTCGCGCATGAAGTAGACGGCTCCCGAAGGTTCGCCCTCCCGGTAGATGGACGTGCCAGCCCCGATCTCAAGCACAGCGGCGGCGATGGCAAGGGCCTGAAAGAACCCCTCGTCGAGCCCGTAGAGGATCTCGAACTCCTGAAAGCCCTCCAGTTTGGTCAGGTGCTCGACGGCCCGACAGCGGGCTCCAGGCAGCCGCGCCCAGGACGGCGGCGCGTTCTCACCGTACAAAAGCGTCTCCCGGATCCGTCCGCCACAGGTTCATACACCCTTTATACGCCAAGCGAAGGCTTTCTGCAGAAGATGCTCTCACAACCATCAGGCCAATCTCCAGTAAAAGCATCGCGGCAGCGTCACTGTAAACTGTCGTGGACGGTGGAAGTCTAGAGGAGGGAGCTGACAATGCTCGAAGACAAGGTAGTAATGGTCACCGGCGCGAGCCAGGGTCTAGGCCGCGCGCTCGCGCTCGCCTATGCCAAAGAAGGCGCTTCGCTCGTCATAAACGCCCGGAGCGAGGATTCCGTAAGACCCGTCGCCGAAGAGGTGGAGAAGCTCGGGGCGGATGTCCTGGCCGTCGCGGCGGACGTGTCCGAAGCCGAGAGCGTACAGGCGCTGGTGGATGCGGCGGTGGAGCGGTTCGGCAGGATCGACGTACTCGTCAACAACGCCGGTCTTTTGGGGCCGCGGGTGGCGATAGCCGACTACCCCGAAGACGAGTGGCGGCAGGTCCTGGACGTAAACCTCACGGGACCTTACCTAGTAGCGAGGGCGACAATACCGCACGTCTCGGAGGGCGGTTCTATTATCAACGTCGTGAGCGGCGTTAGCGTCGAAGGCCGGGCCGAATGGGGAGCTTACTCGGTCAGCAAGTTCGGCATCGAAGGGCTCACCCAGATCCTGGCGGCTGAGCTGCAAGAGAGCGGCGTTCGGGTAAACGCCGTAGACCCCGGCGGTATGCGTACCGACATGCGCGCCGCCGCCTACCCCGAAGAAGACCCGAAGACGAAGATCACACCGGAGGAAAACACCGCCGTCTTCCTCTACCTCGCCTCCGACGAATCGAAAGGCGTGACGGGCAAACGCTTCAAAGCCCAGGAGTTCCAGGGTGCGTAAGAGAGCGGAGGGTTTATCGGGGCGCGCCGGACCCGTAGAGCAGGTAGTTCTCCGTGGCTCTTATCGTGAAGTCCCAGCCTAGATCCCCGAGCCGGGCGGAGAGGCCCCTCGGGATCGTAGAAGGTCTTGAAGATACGGAACTCCCGGCCGTCGTTGAGTTGCCGCACGGTGGTCGGGTCTCCCAGCGGACGCTCTTTTACGGCAGGCTTCTCGGGGCGGAGCGAGTCTATAAAGAAGACCCGGCCGCCGGGACGGAGCGAGTCTCGTACGACACTCCAGAACTCCGAAAACTTCTCCGGCGGCACTTGCGAGAGCCAGAAGCTGAAGAACACCACGTCGTATAGCGCATCGGGGCGCCACGTAAAGAGGTCTGCCTGGAGGTAGTTTGCCCGCTCGTCCGCGAGCTTTTCGCGGTTGATCTCAAGAACTTCCGGGGAAGCGTCGACGGCGGTGATGTGGTCCGCGTGCCGCGCCAACTCCCCCGTCCACCAGCCGGTGCCGCACGCTAACTCCAGCATGTCTCCGGCGGGTTCGAAGCGTCTCAACTCTCCTCGTACTTCCTCCACTTCCGAGCGCCAGAGGCGGTTCTGCTCGGGGCCGCAGTCGTAGCGTCCTTGGCGGAGGAACCACTCGTCGTACTCCCCGGCGCGTGAGCGATAGTAGGACATCTGTTCTTCGATAGAACCGCTACTCACAGGACTAGGACTCTGCTTCTCTCTACGCTTTATCCACCAGCTCGGCCTGGACGATGAGGCGTTTGGAGTAGTCAGGGAGGGTGCAGGACTGGAGCGTTACGACGTTCTTGCCCGCCACCGGCTCCGTAACGTGAAGGTCCGTGGGACCCACGATCATCTTTTTGTACACTTTGTAGGTATATTTCTCGCCACTTGCGTCCTTTAGGAGGACTTCGTCCCCATTTTTGAGGCCGTCGAGGTCGTAGAAGGCGAGGAAGCTGTCAGTGTTCGGGTAGCCGAGCCGATGGCCCGCTATGTAGACGTTCGCCACCTTCTGCCAGGGGAAGCCAGTTCCTTTTAGGTGGATCGCCGTGCTGGAGTCGAGCGCCTTTCGGTCGTCACCCGTAGCGCTGGGTATTTTGGCGTCTTCCACACGTTTCATCGCGGGGATCGTCAACTCGAGCGTCTTGTCTTTTGGACCGGAATCGACGGTTTTCTGCGTCGTCCCAAGCTCCGGGACGTTGAACCCGCTCGGGTTTGCGGTGTTGGTAGCCGTGCTGCCGCCCGAACCCTGGTTCAGAAAGAAAGAGGCTATAAGAGCCACCCCGGCCCCTATCATGACCAGGCTAATGACCCATGAAATTGTGTTTCTAGCCCGCAACCGAATTCGACCTCCTGAGGTTCTCAGGCTGCCGGACCAGGCCCTTCGGCCCGGTAGAGCCCGAGAACGAATCTTCTGGTTCTTATTGTAACAGCGTGGGATAAACGGGTAGCGTCAGCGCACGCTACCCGCGAACCGGGACGGCCTAGCTCTCGGCCGGCAGGTCTTCTCTGTGGCCCCACTCATTCCAGGAGCCATCGTAGTTCGCGAGGTTCCTGTAACCGAGCCGGTAGAGCGCGAAGAGCGGTACCGTCGCCGCGACCCCGCCGTTGCAGTAGGCGATTATGGGAGCGTCTTTGTCTTTCGGGACGTCTGCCTCGCCCAGCTTGCGCGCCAGCTCCTCTTCTGACCGGAAGATTCCATCTTCGGCGAAGAGACTGTCGGCGTGGAGGTGGTTCGCGCCCGGTACGTGGCCGCCGCGGGGACCTCTCCTGACCTCGTCACTGTACTGTCCCAGGTCGCGGGCGTCGAGGAGCAAGGCGTTTCCGTTCTCGCTCGCGGAAAGCACCTCTTCCGTCTCAACCCGCCACCCGGCACGCGGGCGCGGGGTGAACGTCGCAGGTTGCGGGCTCGGGGTCTCGTTGGTTGTGGGCAGTTCTTCGGAAGTCCACTTGTTCCAGCCGCCGTCGAGGACGGAGGTTCTGTCGTGGCCGTAGTAGGTGAGCGCCCACCACAGCCGCGTGGCGAACTGGCCGCCCGCGTGGTCGTAGATAACGACGTGGGTCTCGTCTCCGACGCCGAGAGAGCCCATCAGGGAGGCGAAGCGCTCCGGCGGGGCGAGTTGGGCTGGTACGGGGTCGTCCGGGTCGGTGATGTCGCTGGTCCAGTCAACGTAGACGGTTCCGGGGACGTGGTCCTCGTCGTACTCGTCTCGGGCGGCGAGGTACTCGGCCTTTTGCCGGCCGCTCCCGAGGTCGGTCTTCTTCACGTAGCCCCGGATGTCTACTACTCGCAGGTCCGGGTCGTCGAGGTGTCCGGCGAGCCATTCCGTCGTCGCGAGCGGGTCGAATTTATCGGGCATGTTACTCCTCCAGTATTCCGTTCTCTCGGGCGTAGGTTTGGGCCAGTTGCCAGGCGCGGTCTTTATCTTCCTGGGCGAGTCGGCCTTCTATGACCTCGCCTTCGAGGTAGGTTTTGATCGGCTGGATCCAACGTCCCGGTTCCCGTCCGAACCTTTCCATCAACTCGTTTCCATCCAAGGGGCTTTCGAGCTTCTCGATATCGTCCTCCGCCCGGACTTCGTCCACCCGTCCCTTGAGGCTCCTCCAGGACTCCTCGGCGATGCGGCGGTTTCGCGGCGCGCTCCCGGTTATATCGGCCCGCGCGAGCCGGAGGAGCAGGTCCACGTTCGAAAGCTCCTTCTCCCCGCGCGCCAGGTGCGTATCCCGGATAAAGCGCCTCACCGCAGAGTCGCTCCACGGGTCGCGCCCGACCGCGTAGCCCATCGGGCGCATGTGGTTGACGACGAGGTGGGCGACAGCATCTATGTCGTCCTTCGGATAAGCGAGACGTTTCATCGCTTTGCGGGCTATCGCGGCCCCGACGTTCTCGTGGCCGTAGAAGTGGATCTTTTTCGGTAAGGTCCTCCCGCCGCAACGTCCGCACTCGCCCTCACCGGCGCTTTTTTGGGTGCTCTTGGCACCGCAGTAAGTACAGCGGTGCTCGTAGATCAGGGTGCACGGCTTGCCGATATCGTGGAAAAAGGCGGCCTTGCGGAGGATCCGGTCCGGGTCCACGTTCTCGACGACCATCAAGGTGTGCTCGAAGACGTCCTTGTGATGGAATTCGGCCTCCTGCTCGACGGCCAGCGTCTCAAGGAACTCCGGCACAATGTAGCGCATCAGACCGAGTCGCACCAGCGCCCGGAGACCCGCCGCGACGTTCTCGGAGGTGAGTATCTTCTCGAACTCTTCCCGGATGCGCTCGGCGGAGATGCTCTCCAGCCAGTGGGCGTTCTCCAGGATGGACTTTTCGAGGTCCGCCGTCATCGCGAACGGCTTCTCCGGCGTAGAAAGCGTGGTCTGGAAGCGAACGGCCCGGAGCATCCGTAGGGGATCGTCGCGCATCCTGCCGAGAGGGTCGCCGACCGCCCGGATCACACCATTCTCCAGGTCTCCCCGGCCGCCCGTGGGGTCCAGGATCTCCCCGGATAGAGCGTCCGCCGCTATGGCGTTGATCGTGAAATCACGCCGGGCCAGGTCGTCGGCGAGGCTCTCCCCGAAAGTCACCTCCGGGTGGCGGCTCCCCTCGGTGTAGAGGTCGCTCCGGTAAGTCGTCACCTCGACCGAGTAGCCGCCGACTTCCGCCCCGATAGTCCCGAAGCGTTCCCCGACGGTCCACAGATGACCGGCGGTTCCCCTGAGCAGCTTCTTGATCTCCGCCGGACGCGCCCCGGTCGTCGCGTCCACGTCCGTACCCGCCCCGCCGAGTAGGGCGTCGCGCACGAACCCACCGACCAGGTACAGTTCGTGCTCTGCTTCCCGGAACGCTTCGCCCAGCCGTCCCAGGGCGTGTGGAACCTGAATATTTTTGATCTCCGTCATCATGGCCGCTTAGATTCTAGTATGCGGCGGACCGGGAGTCAGGAAGGCGTCGCGGCTTCGCGAGACGGGAAGATGTCGAAGTAGTCGCCGAAACCGGTTACGGAGAAGATGCGTTCGACAGCGTGCGAGGGGGTGGCGAGGCGGAGCGCGACTCCACGCTCTTCGAGGGAATCCCTGGCCCTCATGAAGGTCGAGAGGGCTGTGGAGTCCATGAACTCTATCTCGCTCATGTCCACGATCACGGCCCCGATACCGTTTTGGACTGCCTTATTTATAGCAGCGTGAACCTGCGGAGCCGTGTGAAGGTCGATCTCCCCACGCACCGATACCACGGCGTAGGAGCCGGTACTCTCTTCCACATTCGCCGCGAAGTTCATACTCTGTACGGTCCCGCTTTCGGCCACTCTCAGGATCAACTACAGCGGGCATTATATCGGCTACGCTGGGCGGCGGCTCGCTTTTTTCTGGTAACATCGGGCCATGGAGACGAGTGGCAACGCGGAGCGCGTGGCGGTTTTCGTGGACGGCGCGAACCTCTACCACTCCATCAAGAACTACTTCAAGGGAGTCCTCGACTACGGGGTGCTGCTCTCCGCCGCCACTGATAGCCGCAAGTTGCTGCGCGCGACTTTCTACATAGTCGAGAAGCAAGAAGCCGACGACTCAGGTTCTTCTTCGTCCCGTTCTTTCGTCTACAATCTGAACAAATTCGGCTACAAGGTCCGCTCGAAACCTCTCCTCGTCCACGAGACTTTCAGCCCGGAAGGCGAGCGGAGCATCCATCACAAAGGCGACTGGGACATCGGGATCATCGTGGATATGATGCGCCTCGCGGATCACACCGACACCTACGTCCTGATCTCCGGCGACGGCGATTACGTCGAGGCCGTCGAGTACCTCCAGAGCGAGAAAGGAATCCGCGTCGAAGTCATAAGCGCCGGCCAATGCACCTCACAGGCCCTCCTCGACGTCTGCGACCTCCACACCGACCTCTCTGACATTCCAGAACTGTTCCGGGTCTCGTCGCGGCAGCAGGTCGGCTAGAGAGAGCCGTGGAATCAAGGGTTCGATTGGCGACTACGGAAGACGCCGATCAAATCGCCCGGATCTACGCTCCAATAGTCAGGCACACCGCTATCTCATTTGAGGTAAACTCTCCAACCACCGGAGAGATGGAACAGCGTATCGAGGAGACGACCGCGCGGCTACCGTGGCTCGTTTTGGAGCGCGACGGAAAGATCTCAGGTTACGCTTCCACACACCGCTCACGCGCCGCCTATGCGTGGTCGGTGGATGTCTCAGCCTATGTGGACGAATCGTGTCGCGGGACCGGAGTCGGCAGGACACTTTACACGGCACTCTTGAAGATCCTCACAACCCAGGGGTTTTATAACGCATACGCTGGCATAACGCTGCCGAACACGGCCAGCATACGGCTGCACGAGTCCGTCGGATTTCGGCCGGTAGGAACCTACCAGGAAGTAGGCTATAAGCTTGGAGCTTGGCACGACGTGGGATGGTGGCAGCTATCCTTACAGGAGAAGGGCGGATGTCCGCAGCCTCTCAAAGACCTCGCCGCCGCGATGCGAGACACGAAAGGACTTTCACCGCCGCGAAAACCTGCCGCGGGCTGACTAGCCGAAGAGCTGACCAGCTTCAAGCTTCCCCTATAACCCGGACTTCGGCCTCTAGCTCTATGCCAAGCCTCTCGCGGACTTTCTCGCGCACGAGCTGTATTAACTCCAGGGCGTCTTTGGCCGTGCCCCCGCCGAGGTTGACGAGGTAGTTGGCGTGTACGGGCGAGACTTCGAGCATGCCGACCCTGGTTCCTTTCAGGCCCGCCGCCTCTATGACGCGGCCGGGAAAATCGTTCTCCGGGCGCTTGAAGGTTGAACCGCAACTAGGCTTGTTGGGCGAACCGCCCATGCGCTGCGCCCGGAACTCTTTTATGCGGGCCTTCAGCTCGTCAGCGTCGCCTGGCGTGAGCGTGTAGGCCGCCCGCAGGACGAGCCAGTCCGGGTGCTCGTGGAGGGTGCTGTGACGGTAGTAGAGGTCGAGGTCGGCGTTCTTCATTCGGACCACTTTGCTGTCGCGGTAGACTTCGGCCCAGTCGAGGACTTCCCGCGTCTCGCTGCCGTAGGCCCCGGCGTTCATGTACACGGCGCCTCCGATGGTTCCGGGGATGCCGGTGGCGAACTCCAGCCCGGCCAACCCCCGGCCGGCGGTGGTGTTGGCGAGGACCGGGTAGAGGACCCCCGCGTCAGCCACCACGCGCTCTCCGTCTACCTCCACGTTCGTGAGTGCTTTGGCGAGGCGGATGACGAGACCCCTGACGCCGCCGTCCCGGACCAGCACGTTCGTGCCGCCGCCGAGAACCGTAACAGGGATACCGTGTTCCCTGGCTGTTTTGACGGCTTCCATGAGGGTAGAAGTGTCTCGGGGCTCTATCAGGGCATCGGCGGGGCCGCCGATCTTCCAGGCCGTGTAACGTTTGAGCGGCTGGTCGAACTTGGCCGAGGGGAAAAGCCGGTGTAGAGTTTCCCTTTGCATGAGGAGAATATAGAGTACGGGACTGTACTTTGCAGGCGGGAGCGGGAGAGCGCGGTGACCATAGACGAACTTCAGCGACAGGTACGGCATCTAAAGGTCGCCAAAGGTCTCGACATCAACCTGGAGCAGAGGATGACATATATGGTCGGTGTGGATCTGGAAGGAGCCTTCGTGAAGAAGGCCGAACTCGACGAGGATAGAGAATGGTAGGTGTGCGATGAAGGCGATGGCGCTCGCGGCGGGCAAGGGTACGAGGCTCTTTCCACTGACCGGAGAGGTCCCGAAACCGATGGCCCCGATCGTGGACACCCCCATTATCGAGCACATCTTCAGCCTGCTCGCGACCCACGGCGTCAAAGAGGTCAACGTAAACGTCCACTACCTAGCCGACGCCCTGCTGAAGGCCTACGGCGAGGAGTCGCGGGTCAACGGCATGTCCGTCAACCTGAGCCGCGAAGAG
>JBBPZK010000177.1:0-5595 GCA_038199155.1 Rubrobacterales bacterium
CGAAGCCGCCACGCTCCGGCAAAGAGTGCAAAGAGTAAGACCACACTGACAACTACGAACGAAACCGACCACGGTGTGCCGACGAAATGCTGGCTGCTGCTGAAGTGGATCACGAAGGCGAGCTGGTATGCGAGGTCCAGTTCCCCAACACCTTCGCGGTAGGCGAGTCTGGTTGCCGTTAGTGACCATAGAAGCCCCATCAAAAGCGGCGTGACGAGGCGCGGATATAGCGTTGAGACGGCGATTATCATCGCTCCAACCGCCCAGAGTACGAACGCAGTGTACAGTGGGAGCCGATATCCGGCGGTTTTTGGCTCTCTTTCGACCAGGCGGACAAACTCTCCGCGTTTTCGGCCACGAGCACTACCGCCAACCCCAGCCTCGCCCTGTGAGGCGTATTGTCCGGAACTGAATCATCGCTAGAGAAGGCGCGACTGTTTCGCGAGCCTGACGGCGGGAATATAATCCTCGTGAGGACCACGAAGTCAAAGGGGTGATCTTATGAGCTTCGAGGACACTAACCAATTCTTCGACCGGGCCATGAGGGTTATGGACATCGGGCGCAACATCGAGGACCTCCTGATGACGGCGAACCGGGAGATCGCCGTCAAGATACCTCTGGAGATGGACGACGGACAGGTCCGCGTTTTCCTGGGCTACAGGGTCCAGCACAACAGCGCCCGCGGGCCGTACAAGGGCGGCCTTCGCTACGCCCTCGACGTTGACCTGGACGAGGTCAAGTCGCTCGCCTCGCTGATGACGTGGAAGGCGGCGCTCGCGGAGATTCCCTACGGGGGCGCCAAGGGCGGCATCTCGGTGGACGTGAAGGAGCTATCCCGCGGGGAGTTGGAGCGGTTGACGCGGCGGTTTACGAACCGCATCCACGACTTTATCGGTCCCCAGACGGACATTCCGGCTCCGGACATGAACACCAACGCGCAGGTTATGGCCTGGATCATGGACCAATACTCGACCCTCGAAGGCCACAACCCGGCCGTCGTTACCGGCAAGCCCGTAGACCTCTACGGCGCCGAAGGCCGCGAAGCCGCCACCGGCCGGGGCGTGGTCTACGTGATACAAGAGTTCCTCAAAGACCTGAACAAAGACATAACCGAGACGACCTTCGCCATCCAGGGCTTCGGCAATGTCGGCTCTTTCGCCGCACGCTTCTTGAACGAGTTGGGCGGTAAGGTGGCCGCCGTCTCGGACGTCTCGGGTGCGGCCTATGACCCAGACGGGTTGCCGGTCGAAGAAATCATCGAACACGTAAAGGACGGCGGGGAGATCAAAGGCTGGGCCGGAGGCGACGCCCTGACCAATGACGAAATCCTGGAACTGCCTGTAGACATCCTGATCCCGGCGGCCATAGGTGACGTCATCAACGAGTCAAATATGCGCGACATTAAGGCATCCTATATAGTCGAGGCGGCGAACAGTCCCGTGACCCCCAAGGCGGATGAATATCTCAAGGAGCACAAGGTCGTCATCGTCCCGGACATTTTGGCGAACGCGGGAGGTGTGATCGTCAGTTACTTCGAGTGGGTGCAGAATCTCCAGCACTTTTCCTGGAAGGAGAAGCAGGCCAACGAAGAGCTTCACAACACCATTACGACCGCCTACCGGAAAGTTCGCAGGCTCGCCGGACGCCGCGACCTCGACCTCCGAACGGCGGCCTTCGTGCTCGCCATAGGCAGGGTCGGCAAGGCAACGGTCTTGCGAGGGATATATTAGGGTGGTGAGACAATGACCGGGAACAATCTGGGTCAGGTGAGGTTCTTCGAGTTCCTGACGGACGAGGAGCGCCGGGAGTTCGCCGACGGTTCGGAGTTGGTCGTCTTCGAGCCGGGCGAGACTTTCATAGAGGAAGGGTCGAGGCCGAGCAGCCTGTACGTTTTGACCTCGGGCCAGGTCGAGGTCCGAAAGAGCGTCCCTGGAAACGGGGATCAGCTGCTGGCTACCATCGACGCGGGCGAGGAGAGGACCGTCGTCGGAGAGCGGGGGCTGCTCGGTGAGAGTGGGGCGTCGGCAACCGTGAGGGCGAAAGGAGAAGTCGAGGCGATCAAGATTCCACGGGCGACTTTCCGGCGTATGATCTCCGAGGGCCGTCCGGCCGCTTTCAAGCTCTCCTACCGTATAGCGCGGACCCTCGCCCGCAGGCTCGCTCGCCTCGACGAAGAGGTCGTGGAGACTATACGAGAACTCGAACGGCACGGCGAGACGGACCTCGACGCGTTCCGCGACAAGCTAATGACCGACTGGACCGTGTAAGAGACAAACGCCTTGATACCCAGGGAGGACAGAATGAAGGAGACGCCGCCCCTACCGGACATACCACTCTTCGAGCGTCTGAACGACGATGAGCGCGAGGAGCTTGGCGGGCTTCTGGAGACCACCGGCTTCGGTCCCGGAGAATCGCTCATCGAGGAAGGCGAGCAAGAAGAGAAACTTTATATCCTCACCTCCGGGACCGTCGAAGTCTACAAGCAAGTACTCCCCCGCCACAGGCAACTCCTGGCGACCATCAAAGCGCCGAGCGTGGTAGGCGAAATGGGCCTCCTGACCAAGCCCTGCGCCGCCGCAACCGTCGTCGCGAAGACCGCCGTGGAAGCGCACGGCATCCAGAGGGATCGCTTTCTCTCCATGCTCGACGCTGAATCCCCGGCGGCCTACAAAGTAGTCCACGAGTTGGGTAGGACCCTGGCCGGGCGCATGGCGAAGACCGACGACTCTATAGCGGAGGTCATAGTCCAGCTAGAGCGAGCCAACCGCCGCGAGTCACGCGACCTGAACACTTTCCAGGACAAGTTGATCCGGGAATGGAGCTTCTAAAGGTGCCCGAGACCGGGACCAGGATCACCGCCGAAGAGCTGCTCAAGCTCCCGGACGACGGCAAGCGCCGGGAACTCGTGGTAGGAGAGTTGAGGGAGATGGCACCGGCGGGAGCGCATACCACCCGACGGTCCGCCCGAAGGATACTGGGACCTCGCGGTCGAGGTGGTGTCGCCAACGACACCGCCGCCGAAGTCCAGTCGAAAGTCCAGATGTGGCTGGAGGCTGGAGTGCGATTGGTGTGGGTTGTCTACCCCGGCACCAATTCCGTAGTCGTCCTCAAGTCTTTGAAAGAGGCGGCAACCCTTACCGCCACGGACATCTTGACAGGCAACGATGTAGTACCCGGATTTGAATGCCTGGTGGCGGAGATCTTCGAGTAAGCGACACTCGCCTCCCGTTAGAACCTCTCCACAGTAGTCCTTGCGAGCATGTGTAGCGGGAGGTAGTCGGGGCCGCCGGCTTTGGAGTCGGTGCCCGAGAGACCGTAGCCGCCGAAGGGCTGAACACCCACCAGCGCGCCGGTGATGCTGCGGTTGAAGTAGACATTGCCCGCTTTGAACTCTTCTCTGGCCCGCTCCAGGTGATCGCGGTTTTTGGAATAGACGCCGCCGGTCAGGCCGTAGGGGCTGTCGTTGGCTATCTTTAGGGCGTCGTCGAAGTCTCGGGCCTGTATTACGGAGAGAACGGGACCGAAGACCTCCTCTCGCGCCACCCGCGCCCCGGCCTCGACGCCGAAGATGGTCGGGGTGACGAAGTAACCGTCTTCCGGGCCGCCGGGCTCTTCACCGAGCAACCGCTCACCTTCTTCCTTACCGGCCTCTATGTAACCCGCCACCTTCTCGAACTGGGGCTCGCTGATTACAGGCCCTATGTTTATCTCCGGTCCGTCTTTAGCCGGGACGCCGATCTTGAGGGCTCTCGCCTTCTCCAGCACTTTCTCCATAAGCTCGTCGTGGATGTCGCGGTGGAGGATGGCGCGGGATGCTGCGCTGCACTTCTGGCCCGAGTAGCCGTAGGCGCTTTTTACGATGTCGGCGGCCGCGGCGTCGAGGTCGGCGGAGTCGTCTATGACCATCGCGTCCTTGCCGCCCATCTCGGCGATCACACGCTTCACCCAACGCTGGTTCTCTATCTGCTTGGCGGCCAGCTCGTTTATCCGCAGGCCCGTCTTCATCGAACCGGTGAAAGATATGAAGCGGGTGCGGGCGTCAGAGACGAGGTAGTCGCCGACTTCGGAGCCGTAGCCGGGCAGAAAGTTCAGGACACCATCCGGGAGGCCGGCCTCCTCGAAAATCTCCGCGACCTTCGCCCCGATCACCGGCGTGAACTCCGACGGCTTCATGACAATGGTGTTGCCGGCGACGATGGCCGCGCTCGACATCCCTGTAAGGATGGCTGTCGGGAAGTTCCAGGGCGCGATTATCACCCCGACGCCCATCGGCTGGTAAGTGTAGCGGCTCTCCTCGCCGGAGATCGAGTAGATCTCCATCCCGTCCTTGAGCCGCAACATCTCGCGGGCGTAATACTCCAGGAAATCTATCGCCTCCGCGACCTGCGCGTCGGCTTCGGACCAGGGCTTGCCCCCCTCGTAGACCTCCCACGCGAGCATCTCGAACTTCCGCCGACGCATGATCGCCGCCGCCCTTAGCAGTATCCGCGCCCGCGCTTCCGGGGCCGTCCGACTCCAAGTCTCGAACGTCTTCGCGGCCGTCCCAAGCGCAAGTTCAGCCTCGCGCTCCGTGGCACGCGCGGTTTTGCCGATTACCTGGGATGGTTTCGCCGGATTTACGGAGACTACCTCGCCGTCGGTCTCCACAGGCTTGCCACCGATAACCGCCGGGTAGCTCTTTCCTAGCTGTGCCTCGACATCCTTGAAGGCGGCGCGCATGGCATCCTGGTTTTGTTTCTCGGTCCAGTCCAGGTACGTCTCGTTCTTGTACGGTATGAGTCCCACTGTTTAAGTACCTCCGGATTTTTAGATTTTGTGTAATGTTCGATACTCGCCGCAGCTACCGCTTTACGGTGTTGATGATACTCCCGATCACGTCCGATGCGACGTATCCGGCTATCTTGGGGTTCTCCTTGAGCCTGCGCGTCGAGTATTCGTACCAGTCCTCCCCAAACGGCACGTAGACCCTCAGCTTGTGGCCGGCTCCGACCAGGATGCCGCGCAACTCCTCGTCCACACCGAGGAGCATCTGGAACTCGTAGCGATCTTTGGGGACATCGAGTTGGTGAATGAGGCGCAAAGCCTGCCAGATCAGGTATTCATCGTGGGTGGCGACGCCGACGTAGGCACCAGCCTTAAGCATCTCTTCGAGGAGCAGGACGTAGTTCTGGCGGACGGTGTCGAAGTCCTTATAAGCTATCGTACGGTCTTCGTCGTAGATGCCTTTGCACAGGCGCGCCGTAACCCCGGCTCCAGCGAGCCGCTGAACGTCCTTGAGGCTGCGGCGCATGTAAGCCTGTATCACCGCCCCCACGTTCTCGTGTCGCTCGCGCATGTCGAGCACGAGGTCAAGCGTCGCTTCGGTGTGAGAGGAGTCCTCCATATCCACCCGGACGAAGCGATCCCGCTCGCCGGCGTAGACGATGATCTCTTCGAGGTTCGACCTGCACAACTCCTCATCTACGTCGAGCCCGAGGCCGGTGAGCTTCACGGAGATCCCGGAATCAAGGCCGTGCTCATCGAGGGCGTCCAAAACCTTTTTGTAGTCGCGGAGCTTGTCGGCGGCCGCACCCTTGTCGTCCGTGCTCTCACCG
>JBBPZK010000178.1:0-14269 GCA_038199155.1 Rubrobacterales bacterium
CGACTACCATCTCTCTGGTGGGCCGACCGTAGAGCGGATGTCCGTACTCGGTGAGCGCCTGCATCATTGAGACGTCGGACCCGACGACGATCAAGAGCACCGGCACCCGGCTGAGCTGACGATCCCAGATCTTCTGCAGAGTCCCCTCGATGGCCGGGTCTTCTGCGATCAGGTGCGGGAACTCATCCAGCACGATGACGGCCGGGGAAGAACGGTCGGCGGTGGAGAAGATTAAGGTCAACGCCGCATCCCAGGTTTCAAAGGCCAATCCACCACGGACAACCGCTGCAGCCGGCAAGTCTGAACCGGCGACCTCCTCGGCAAACAGCGCCAGCTCCCGCCCGGAAGATTGCCTCGAAGCCGTGAAGAAGACGTGCGGCACCTGCTCGCGCCGGATGAACTCTTCCACCAAGCGCGACTTGCCGACCCGCCTCCGTCCCCGCATCGATACAAAGCGTCCTTCGCCCGACGTCCTTACCCGCTCCAACTCGGCACAGAGGAGGTCCATGTAGCGTCTACGCTCTACGAACCCGTTCACTCTGTACCCCTCCGTGTAGAATCACTAAAAATATACTAACATTTATGTTAGTAACACGCATGTTGGTAAGCTGCGGATTGCTTGATTAGGAGTATATTTCTTCGATTTCGAAGGCCCGAACGGCACACTTGGTCATGCGGCTAACCGCCCTGAATCGGCACCGACACACCTTTTAAAGAGCCGTCCTTTGGGCTGGCGGCACCGACTTGTAGCGTGGCTTCTCCTTTGAACGGCGGCGGGTCGAGGGTTGTCTCGAAATAGCCCCAGGTCGCGCTCCAGTCGTTGGAGCGGACGTTCTCCCGGAGCAGGACCTTGCCGCCTGAACCTTTCAGGATGATGGTGTTCGTCGCCTCCGGGTTGCGGGAGTAGCCGCTCACGAGGAGCATGCCGTCCACCTTCGCGCCCGCCCTCGGTTGCGTGAGTACCGTGTTGCCGCCCGCCGCCGGCAGCGGGACCTTTAGTTTCGCGTCAGAGGGTTTGAAGTCTACGACCAGACGTGCCGGGTTGGAGAGTTCCAGCACCCGGTAGGTGAAGGCTGAGCGGGCGAGCACGTCGACGAACATGCCTCCCTCGGGCGCCCGGACGACGTGGAAGCTTTTGACCAGTGAGCCCCCGAGGTTGCCGTCGGGGGTCTTCGTGGCGTTGATGGAGGGGAAGGTTATCCGCAGGAGGCCGTCTCCGGATGGGCTGCTCAGGGTCCACTGGGGGACTTTATCCGCCGGCATCTTACCGGCGCCGAGGTCGATGACCACCCGCTCGTAGCCTGCGTGCCTGCCGTGCCGCACGTCCAGCACGCTGTTCGCCTCGTACCCCGAGCCGCCCGTAGCGCTCGGGTCCTCGACGAACGGGTTGGGGCTCCGCTCGGTCTTTAAGATCGGCGCCGGGAGCGATGACGTGGTCCTGGCGGAGTTGGTCCGGGAGGTAGTGTCCGGAGACGCCTGCGTGGTAGTCCCCGCCTGGATGCCGGTGGTTCTCGTGTCGGTGGAGCTTGCGATCATAGCCCTGGCTTCCACGCTGGCTTCCGCCCCGGACTTCGAGCCCGCGAGGCCTGAAGACTCCCGGCTGGTCGTCCGTGAAGTCGTGGGAGGCGGGCTCTCAGCTTTGGCGCCGCCCGTTCCGTCGTGACCGCCTTTGCCGGAAGCATTCGAGATCGGCCGCGCGGCGTCCGCAGTCTGACCTCTGCAACCAACGGAGAGAGCCACCGGCAACAGCGCCAGCAACGCGAGCAGCGCTATTGCGGCACGTCGCCTCATGTCTCCTCTATCGCTACCTCGCAACACCACCTGGAATTATACGGCAATCAAGTTACGTATTGCTTTACACAACGTTTCGGTCTGTTTACGAGAGATCCAATCCAGCCAACTCGTACGAGATTCCAGCGAAAACTTCGTCTAACGGCACGATCTACCTCCGCCGGTCAGGTCGCCAGGTACGGCGTGGTAGCGTAGTGTTCGAGGCCGGCCGGTCTCTCTGAGCCGTCACCGAATTCCATGCGGAGTCGGTCTACGCGGCCTTTGAAACCGAATTCCTTCAGCAACCCGTGAGCCGGGCCTTTGTTCGGGACGATCACCTCGACGGCCGCTCCGTCTTTTTTCTGGAGGGCGCGGGAGAGCAGGAGTCGCGCTAGTTCCGGAGTCTCAGCCACGAAGGGACCGATTCGGATTGCGTCTCCGGCGTGGCTGCGGATGAGGTAGCCTTTTATCCGGCCTGAAGTGTCACGGGCAACGAGACCCATACCGGGATGGAGACGAAGGGTTGCGAAGATCAAAGCCGAGCGATCCGCCCCGAATGACCACCTGTCCAGACCGTAAAGCTCCGGCAGGTCTTCCGACACCAGCGGCGAGACCCGATAGCCGGAGACACCCTCCGACGCCACCAAACCGTGGTGACTATCTTCTCTGCGGTATACGGTGCGTGGGGCTACGGGCTGGAAGCCTAAAGAATGGTAAAGGTCCTCGGCTTGTTTGGTCGAGTCGAGCCGAACAGTACGAGTTCCGCGAGACTTCAGATAGGAGACGGCCCAGGAAGTGAGCGATGCCCCGAGTCCTTTTCCACGATACTCTGGACGTACGGCAAGGTGGCAGAGCACCCCGATCTCCCCGAGCGGCACCGCGCCGACCATCCCAGCCAGAGAGCCGTCTTTAGCGACGCCTGGAACCCCCGCTACTGCCCAACGAGCGTCTTTGAAGCCCCGCAGCAGCTCGAACGCCCTCGGGTCCGCCGCCCACCGGACGACCGAACGGAGATCCGCGACGCCCTCCAGATCGAGGCCGGTCAGGGGCCTTATCCTCACACCGGAATCTTCCGCGGCATCGCGTCCCGCCCGGCCGGTTTCCAACTCTTCTTCTATCTCAAAAGCTAACAATGTTCCCCCGATCGCAGCGTGGATCAGATATTCGTGAGAAGCGTTAATGCCCCGGAAGCGCCCTCAGTAGCTGTTGGCTACAGGGACGGTCGGGGCAGGGACGGTCGAGGGAGACGTCCCGTAAGGAAACATTCGACTGCGAAAAACTCTATGTTGGATCTCTCCACGCCGCGCATGCTACAACATCTCAGCCCCAGATGGAAGACCGGGCCGTCAAATACTCGGCCCGGCCGGATGAGACGCTGGCTCCGACGCTAGCTCCGCTGGACGATCCCATTCAGGATGCCGTCTATCTCCTCTATCACGTCCGGCGTCAGCTTCACCCCGGACGCCCCAACGTTGTCCTCGACCTGCTCCGGCCGCGACGCCCCGATTATGGTGCTGCTCACATTCTCTTGACGCAAGACCCACGCGAGGGCCAGTTGGCTCATGTTGAGCCCGGCTTCCGAGGCCACGCTCCGCAAGCCCTGGACCGCCGAGAGGACCTCTTCGTTCATCAACTGTTCCATGAACTGGTTCTGCTCCGGGTTGGCGGCGCGGGTTCCCTCTTCGGGGGCGTCGCCGGGGCTGTACTTGCCGGTCAGGATGCCCTGGGCCAGCGGCGAAAAGACGACCTGTCCTACTCCTTCGCGCTCGCACGATGGAATGACTTTATCCTCTATCTGGCGTTGGATCATGTTGTACCGGGGCTGGTTCGAGACGATCCCATCCAGGTTCATCTCTTTCGCCAGGCGCATCGCACTTTCTATCTGCTCGGCACTCCACTCCGAGACCCCAACGTAGAGCGCCTTGCCCTGACGCACCAGGTCGTCCAGCGCCCTCAAGGTCTCCTCCAGCGGCGTGTTCTCGTCGTAACGGTGGCACTGGTACAGGTCCACGTAGTCGACCCCGAGCCGTTTTAGCGAAGCGTGGCACTGCTCCATGATGTGCTTGCGCGAAAGCCCCCGGTCGTGCGGACCTTCGCCCCTCGGGGCGTAGACCTTCGTCGCCAGGAAGTACGAGTCGCGCTCGAAGCCCGAGAGCGCCCGGCCCACTATCTCCTCGGCGTCTCCCCGCACGTACACGTTCGCCGTGTCGAAGAAATTGACTCCAAGCTCGTAAGCCTTGTGGATACAACTCGTCGCCTGCTCCGCCGCGACGCTCCCACCGTAAGTCAGCCAACTCCCGAGCGAGACCTCACTAACCTTTACCCCGCTCCTGCCCAAATTCCTGTACTCCATGGGATCCCCTCTCTATCTATCCAACACGAGATATTCTAGCGCGTGAACGCCCCGAACCTCAGCATTCACACTCGTGTATACGTTCGTGTAATCGAACTTGCTAACTGATTTGTGTGCGGTTAAGAGCATCTTTATTGCAAGATTGAACCAGTTTGTTACAATGCGGACACCATTATATGGATAGACAGATAAAAGGAGTAGAAGAAAAGGTGCGAGCAACACTGCAACCGGGCCTAACCAACAGGCTCACAAAGTATCTCAGGGTAACGTCGCAGCTCATAGAGGAGAGTCGGGACGCGGTCTCCAGCAAAGAGCTAGGCGACTACACCGGCATCAACCCCGTGCAGGTCCGGCGCGACCTGAACGCCATAGGTTTCTCCGGCACCCGAGGCGTCGGCTACCAGTCCCATGACCTCGTGGACGCGGTTCGGGCCATCTTGGGCCTCCGCCAGACCTACAACATAGCGCTCATCGGCGCCGGAAACCTCGGCAGCGCCATCGCCGGCAGCACCATTCTGCCGAAGAGGGGCTTCGTCATCCACGACGTCTTCGACAGGGACTCCAGCAAGATCGGACGGACCGTCGGCAACATAGTCGTCAAGCACATAGACGAGCTCAAAAAGAGCGCCAAAGAAGCGGAGGAGATCATCGGTATCATCGCCACCCCTTCCTCCTCCGCCCAGGACGTAGCCGACCTCCTCGTGGACGCCGGAATCAGAGTCATCCTAAACTACACCGACGTACTACTCCACAAACCAGACGACGTAGACGTCCATCGCATAGACCCGACCGCCCAACTCATGCACACCCTCTACTACCTGACCCAGGTCGACAAAGAAGCGGCTTCGTAAAGCACTTCAGCTAGTCAGCTTGCGGCTTCCGGTTCACCGGAAGCCGCTTTTCTATTACGTCACTCTAAGGCAACGGAAACCGCATGAGTCCACGCCACACATGATTAGAAGCTGAAGCTCTGAAAATCGAGGGAGGCGGCACGCTTGAGTGCTGGCCTGCTCGAAAAAGAGGAAGAGACCGGGGCGCTAAACTTAGGGGTGATAGGTGGGGAAAGGGAAAGGAGGAGTAGCGCCCCGGTCTCTTTAATTGTGCCGATTTGGTTCGCACCAACCGACAAACAGAATAATAACCCGCTCGTCACACTTTGTAAAGGGATTGGAGCAAGGAATTTAGGAACTTTTCGCAAATATCTGCAAAATGCACATAGTGAAGAAGTAAAATGCCTGCAAAACAGGCTATTTCTCATGGTTTGAGGAGCTGTGTCGGGGGCGATAATTTTGGTGATTCGGTTCACTTGGTCACTGAATTCGGTAGGCGAGAGAAATTTCTTCACGTTTGCGGGCGTGAAAATATCACGGTTTCGGGGAGATCTCGGGTTCAGTTTCAGCCTTTGATCGCGCCGCTGGTGAGGGCGCTGACTATGTAGCGTTGGAGCAAGACGAAGACGGCTATGACCGGGGCTATCGCGATAATGCTGGCGGCCGAGAGGTAGTGGGTGGTTATGGTGTCCGAGTTTGATTGGAGGTTCACCAGGCCGACGGAGACCGGGAACATGGTTCGGTTGTCGAGGAGGATGAACGGGATGACGAACTGCGACCAGGAGAGGACGGAGGCCAGGATCGCCGCTGTCGCTATTCCGGGGGCGCAGATGGGCAAGAGTATCCTGACGAGGACCTGCCAGCGGGTTGCGCCGTCTACTATGGCAGCTTCGTCCACCTGGTAGGGGATGGTGTCGAAGTAGCCTTTCAGGAACCAGGTGATGAATGGGAGGACCACGGCGACGTACACCAGGATCACGCTAGCGTAGTTGTTAAGGAGATGGAAGTTGGCGAACAGGCGGTAGAGTGGTATCGAGATGACGACCGGGGAGATCATCTGGAAGACGAGCACCGCCATGAGCGATGGTTTCTTGTAGCGGAACGTGAACCTCGAAAACCCGTAGGCGGCGAGCGTGGCGACGAGCAGCGCGAAGAAGACCGTCAGCAGCACTATCAAGGCGGAGTTGAAGAGGTAGCGGACGATGGGCGTATTGGTCAGGACATAGGTGTAGTTCGAGAATTGGGGCGGGAATGGGAACCACACCGGCGGCGTCTCGAAGAGCTGCGGCACCGACTTGAGCGACATGGAAAGTACCCAAAACAGCGGGAACAGGAAGAAAACGATTATGACAGTGTAGGCCGCGTACAGTCCTATACGGGTAAGCTTTTCGGCGCTCACCTGTCCCATTTCAGGCCACTTCCTCTCTGTCGAGTCTCAGGTAGATGATCGTCATGACGGTGTTTATTAGGAGGAGCAGGACGGCTGTGGCGGCTCCTTGTCCGAGGTGGAATTGTTGGAAGATCTGGTTGTAGATGCTCAGGGCGACGACCTCGGTGCTCCTGCCGGGACCGCCGCCGGTCAGCGCGAGAACCATGTCGAAGGTGTTGAAGGTGTCTATCGAGACTATTACCAGGTTTATGAGCAGGATCGGGGCGAGCAGCGGCAGCACTATGCGGGTGAGACGCTGGAACGCGCTCGCGCCGTCCACCCTCGCGGCTTCCAGTACGTCGGCCGGGAGGGTCTGGATGCCGGCGTAGACCAGGATCATCGAGAAAGCGGTCCCGCGCCAGATATTCGCGAACGTCACGGAGGCGAGGGCTGCTGCCGGGTCGGAGAGGAACGGGATGGAGCCGAAGCCGGTGAGGCCGACGAGGTAGTTCAGGACACCGCCGGCCGACTCCTGGTAGAGAATTCCCCAGATGATGCCGATGATAACTCCGGGGATGGCCCACGCCGAGAGGACGGCGGTTCGGGTCACGACCGAGGCACGCATCCCGCGCCGGGCGCCCTGATCGACGACCAGCGCGATCAGGAACCCCAAAAACATCTGGAAGACGACGCTCACAGCTACGAAGATCACCGTAGCCTTCAACATGTCGAAGAAGTACGGGGACCCCAAGAGCCGCCGGTAGGAGCCCAGAGTATAGGAGTAGTCGCTGCCCGTCAGTCCGGCGTCGGTGAAGCTGAGGCGTATTATCTCGATTATGGGATAGACGAAGGTGGCGACTAGTATCACCACGAGCGGCAGCAGCCACAAGAGGGGAGAGCCGGTAACGACCTCGGTCCAGCTCCTGCGGGACGGCTTCGCTTTTACGGTCATCGCTGCTCTCCTAACCGGAGACTGTTTTCAGGGCGGTGTCGAGCGCCTGCTTCGGGGCCTTGTCTCCAGAGACGACCTGGTTGACGGCGACCTGCAATGCTGTCGAGATGTCCTGGTAGGACTTCGAGGCCGGGCGGTTGTGGGCGTACTCGTTGAGGTACTTTCGGAAAGTGTCGGTGTACTCGTCCTTTTTGTAGGCCGAGACGTCGAAGACGGGCTTTCGGGGCGGCAGGTACCCGCCGACGTTGCACCACTGGGCCATCCCCTGGTCTCCTACGAAGACCGCTTTCAGGAAATCCACGGCCGCCTTCTGCTTCTTTTTGTCTTTGATGAAGATCCCCCAGACCCAGCCGCCGGAGGTCGTGGCGTGGTCGCTGCCGCTCATCGAGGGGATCGGGGCGACGCCCCACTGCTTGGTGAACTTGTCTGCGCCCATGATCTGCTTGAGGAGTCCTACCTGCCAGTTGCCGCCGAGGAACATCGCGGTCTTGCCGGAGGAGGCGTCGCCGTTTATGTCGGTCTCCTGCGAGAACTCCGTAACCCGCTTGGGCGTGACGCCGGTCTTTACGCACCGGTCGATGAAGTCGAAGGAGTTGAGCATCGCCTCGCGGTTCTTGCCTTCGCCGAAAGCCGCTTTGCCGGAGCCGTCCACCAACTCGCCGCCCTGCGCCCAGAAGTAGGGGAAAAGAGAGGTCGTCACCGTCGCCTCGTCCCTGCCGGCCGGGAAGAGGTAGGGGGTGAGGCCCTGCTGTTTCATTTTCTTGCCCGTCGAGATCAGGTCGTCCCAGGAAGCCGGAGGCGTGGAGATCTTATCTTTCCGGTAGTACAGAACCCGCACGTCGGTGGTGAATTGGAGTCCCATGACTTTGCCGTTGTTTATCATGGCTTCTTTGGCGAACGGGAAATACTGGTCCGGGGAGATGTCGCCGAGGTAGTCGTCCAGCGGATAGACGTAGTCGTAGAAGCGCGGGAAGATGTAGGAGTCTACCTGCGAGATGTCCGCCGCCCGCTTCTGAGATGCCTGCTGCAAGAGCTGGGCCATCGCCGCCGTCACGTCGGAGGAGGAGGCGCGCGCGTTGATGGAATACTTGCTCGAACCTTCCCACTTGGAGATTGCTTTCTTGAGGTATTCGACGCGGCCGGGATCGGTGTTTTGCTCCGTAGAGTAGGAGGGTATCGCCTGCCACCCGATGGAAGGTCCGCTCGACTGGCCGCCCCCGCCGCCGCAGCCGGCGACCCCGAGCAGCGTCGCGCCCGCCAGAGAGGCCCCGCCAAGCTTTAGAAAATCCCGGCGGCTCACAGATCTCTCGCCTGTAGGCATGCTTCCCCCTTTTCCGCCGCCCGGACGAGGAATTATTCGCCGCGAGAGGCTTTTTTGACCCTTTCCACCCACTTCTCAGGCTGATGTAATCTTATCAGGATCGTCTCTACCCGTGCTGGACCGAGGCTTACGTCGAGCCTGTTTCCCCTCGGGGCGAGCCCTTCGAGTATCTCCTCGTTGAGGTTGGTCTTGTACGCGACGGAGACCGGAAGGCCGAACCTGAGCCGGGCCGTCGTCTCTGTCTCGGAGGTGTTGAAGACCCTAAGGACCAGTCCATCCCTGTCGGCCGCTTTCTTGAGACTGCTCAATACCACGCCCCGGCCACCAACTTTCAGGAAGAAGCCGGGCGCACCTTCGGGAGAGGGCTGGGCTTCCTCCTCTCTCTGCTGGGCGGCCCCGGCTTCCAACGGCAGGCAGTATTCTTCCGCTTCCCGGAACAGACCGGCCTCCTCCCAACTTCCCTCGTAGGGCATGATGGCGTACTCGAAGACTTGTCGTCCGGCGCACTGGGCTTCCGGGGTGGCGAGTTCCGGCCCGGCGTGACCCCGGCGCGTGGCGAGGTCGTTCCGCGAGAGCCAGCCAACCGACCGGACCAGGGTTAGCTTTATCTCGCCGTCGGGCGTCACCTCGTACTCCGGCAGGCCCTTGTTCAAGACCGCGAGGCCCCGCGACCCGTCGTCTACGCAGGCAAAGCGTTGTTGGGCGTAGCTCGCGGTGTCCTCTTCCCGCCAGCCGGTGCTGTCGGCTGGTTTCGTTGGTCGCTTGACCGTGCCGAAAGCGGTCTCGGCGACCGATTCTCCGGCTTCGACGCCGCTCGGGAACGCCACCCGGAGGCGGTGGTCTCTTGCCCGGTTGTAAAACTCCGTCTGAACCTCGACCCGCCGCGAGCCCGGCGGGAGGCGGAGGACGACCTTTACCGGGCAGCGAACCAGGTCGTCGGAGCGGGAGTTCCTGTCGGAGGAGAGGCTTCTGGGCAGCCGGATCACACCGCGCAGCAACATCGTGTCCGCGTACTCGCCGGCTTCTATCCTCCAGTCCGCCTCCGAGGAGAGGAACCGCCCCTGTTCCCGCGGCGGGGAGAACGTATACTCGTCGCCCGCCTCTCCTTCATCCACGAAAAGGTTCAGGCCGGAGTAAACTTCCCCGGAGTTCTTCTCCACGATCCTCAGGGTAAAGTCGTCCTCGACGCTCACCCTGAGATTTTCGTTCTCCAGGACCGCGTCCCAGGGCGGCTTTTCTTCTTGCTCGCCCTCCTCGTCTCCCTCGGAGGTGATCAGCCTATAGACCTTATAACCGAGCGGCGGCACGCCTGTCGCCTCGAACTCCAGGGTCGCGCGCTGCACGGCTTTGCGCCGGTAGAGAGCGTCCTCGATGTGGAGCGTCTCGCCCTTGGCGGCGAAAGAGACCGGCCTCTCCTTCGGGTCCACCAGGAGGGATTGTTTTAGGTCGAGCTTCTTCTGGCCGATCCAGTCGAAGATCCTACGCCCCAGCGGAACGTCCACGTCTACCGAGACCTCGACCTGCACCCGACCTCCGCGCTCCCAGGGAGACGGGTTGAATACGACTATCGGGATCATGTCCGGCCTCGGAGCAGGAGCTACTCGGGTGGAGAGGTAGTCCAAGCACTCCTCGACGACCTTCTCCCCGACGCGCGTGGCCGTCTCGAAGCGACCTATCATCTGCCGGTGGACCGCGTCGGCCGAGCAGCCGCCGATGGAGTCGTGTGCGTGGTTTTTTATCAGCTCCCGCCAGGCGTATTTCAAGAACGGCGAGTAGTCCCGGCCTCCCAGGGCGTAGACGACGGCGGCGGCCCTCTCGGCTTTCCCTTCGAGGAGCCGCTGGGTCCTCTCGTTGTACTGCTTTATATAATTCCTCGAAGAGTAGGTTCCTTTGAGGATCGGCTGGTAGCGGGCGGAGCGAAGTTCCCCGGAGTAGGTCTTGAGGCCGTTGTTTCCTTCCAGGACGAGCCGCTCGAAGTCCGAGAGTTTGCCGTTGAAGACGCGATCCGGCATGGTCTGGTTCAGGTCGAAGACGTATTTTGAGAAGTTCGGCTGGACCGTCACGTGGTCGCTGCCGTTCATCAAGAGGATCACACCGGATGAGGAGCGTCCGGCGAGCCGGTCTCTAAGCTCGTAGAGCGAGTCGTAGCTGACCAGGTAGCTGCTCGGGTCGGCGAGCCGGTCGTGTCGGAAGGAGATCCTGGATGGGTCGCTCCCGAGTAAGGCGGCGTTTGAGTAGGTCTCCGAGAGGAAGTGGGCGGCGACCTTCGAGCCGTCTGGGGCTTCCCACCAGAACTCGGCCCCGAGATCCGAGACCTCCTCGCCTATACCGCGCATGAAGTAGAAGGTGCCGATGTCGAAGCCGCGGAGTATCTGGGGGAGCTGGTTTACGTGGCCGAAAGTGTCTGGGACGTAGCCCTGCTTCATCACGGGGCCGAAGTCTTTGGCTACCCGGTCGCCGAGCATGAGGTTCCGGACTAGGGCCTCCCCGGAGATCAAGAACTCGTCGGGCTGGACGTACCACGGCCCGATCTCCAACCTACCCTCCCGGACCAGGGAGCGGAGTAACTCCCTCTTCTCCGGCCGTACCTCCAGGTAATCCTCCAGCAACGACGCCTGCCCGTCGAGCATGAACGACCTGAAACCTTCGTCCTCTTCCAGCAGCTCCGTCAGCTCGTCCATGAAGTGGACCAGATAGAACCGGAACTCCTCGAACGTCGCGTACCATTCCCGATCCCAATGGGAGTGTGGGATCACGACGATGTTTACCGGATCCCTCTCGGCGCCGGCTCTGTCTACCTCTCTCTCGGCGGAACTCACGTTGCGCGCCGCTCCAGTCTTCCGCGTCTTTCTACCCTTTTTCTATCCTAGCATGTACAGCAGCGAGTCGGGTTGCTCGCGGGGCTGAACTTTAACCACCCCTAAGGAACGACTCCAGCCGCCGGTAGCATTCTTCCAGCAGCGGAAGCTCCGTATACTCCTCGGGCTGATGGGCTTGGGCGGGCAGGCCGGGGCCGAAGTTCGCCGCCGCCACGCCGCGCTCCGCGAAGCGGGCCACGTCCGTCCACGCTTGCTTGGGCCGCACCTCGATCCCGCCGTCTATGAGCCTCCGGAGGAGCGGGTTCCTGAGATCGACAGGACCGCTCGGGGCGAAGTCCACGACCTCGTAAGACGCCTCGTCACCGAGCAGCCCGTCGAAGACGAGTTTCACGTCTCCCAGCTCCCTGCCGGGCGCGAAGCGGTAGTTCACGTTGACCCAGAACTCGTCCGGGACGACGTTCTTGGCCCGTCCACCGCGCGCCAGCGTCGGCGTAAGGACCTCGTAGAAAGGCATCCCCTCGACCACGACCTCCTCCGCCGGTCGCTCGTGAAGCGCGGTGAGGAAGTCCCCGGCTTTCGTCAGGGCATTCTCCCCCTGCCAGGGCCGAGCGGAGTGGGCCGGGCGTCCCCTGAAAGTCACCTCCACTTGAGCCGTGCCGACGCACCCGACCTCCAGGGCGCCGGCCGTAGGTTCAAGGCACAGCGCCAGGTCCGAGTCGAGGAGCCAGGGGCTCCCCGCGAAGACGGCTTCGAGGCCGTTATCGTGGTACGGTCCCTCCTCCCGCTCGTAGAACACGAAGGCCGGCTCCACGCGGGAATCTTCCCAATCGAACTCCTCCAGTAGCGCCAGTATCAGCGCGTCTCCGGCCTTCATGTCCGAGGCCCCACGACCGTAGACTTTCTCCCCCTCCGCGCGTACCAGGATACTATTTTCGGGTTCCGGCACCGTGTCGAGATGCCCGGCGAAGGCGACCGTGGCGCGTGAAGCGTCGCGTTCCCTCCGGCGCACGGCGAGGCTGTTGGCGATCCGCTGAACTTCCCATCCGGAGGACTCCGCTACTCGCGCTTCCAGGTCGTCGCAGAGTTTCTTCTCGTCGCCGGTAACGCTCGGGCGCTCCAGGAAGAAGAGCAGAGTTTCCAAAAGGTGGTCGTTCACACGCTCACCCCGAACTGACGGAGGGCGTTGTTGAGAGAAGTTTTCTGATCCGTCGATTCGCGGCGCTGCCCGATAATTAGCGCGGTCTGGACCTGGTAGGAACCGGCCGGGAACTCCCTGACGCGGGTGCCGGGGACGACGACGGAGCGGGCCGGGACGCGGCCCCGGTAGACGACCTCTTCCTCTCCGGTCACATCCAGGATGCGGGTCGAGCCCGTCAGCACCACGTTCGCCCCGAGAACCACGCCTTCCTCGACGCGCACTCCTTCAGTGACTACGGCGCGCGAGCCGATAAAAGCTCCGTCCTCTATAACGACCGGCATCGCGCCCGGCGGTTCGAGCACCCCGCCGATACCGGCGCCGCCCGCGAGGTGGACGTTTCGCCCGATCTGGGCTCCAGAGCCTACCGTGGCCCAGGTATCAACCATCGTCCCGCTCCCCACGTAAGCCCCGATGTTCACGTAGCCCGGCATCACCACCACACCCGGTTCGACAAACGCCCCGTAGCGAACCGTCCCCGGCGGCACGACCCGGACACCGGCTTCCGCGAGGTTCTTCTTAGTCGGGATCTTATCGTGGTACTCGAAAGGCCCGACCTCGATAGTCTCCATCTCCGCCACGGTGAAGTACAGCGAGATCGCCTTCATCACCCACGCGTTGGATCTCCACTCATCATCCTGCTTCTCCGCAACCCGCAACTCGCCCCGGTCGAGCGCAGCTATAGTGTCGAAGACTGCTTGCCGGTATTCTTCGTCCTCTAGCAGATCCCGGTCCTCGAACGCGGCTTCTATTTTCTCTCTCATATAGGAGGAACCCCCTCCGGTCTGTAAACTTCGGAAATCAACACAGGCGCCAGTCTAGCAGGATGGTCCGCCGCCGGACTCTGGCGCACGGTCCCGGAGATCCCGTTATGCGTGCGGGTTTGGGATGGAGAGGCAGCTTCTCAAGTAGTGCTGAATCCCTCCGGTGAATCTCTCGGAGAAGGGGAAACATCGATTTAGCCGGATGTTTTCATCTATTTAACCCAGAGGAGCGGCTGGTGCTCTAACCTCACTCTCGTGTACAAAACGGAATCGGCGAAGGGTAGGCGCAAGATAAGGGGGACGCGTTGATTCGTCACCCACGCTCTGCTGTTGGCGGCCACCCTGTTGGTGGCGGCGCCGCTCCTGTGGATGGCTTCCCTGGCTTTGCAAGACCTCAAGGCGATCTTCTCCTACCCTCTGCAGCTCTTGCCGTCTCCCCCGAGGTGGGGAAACTTCGTGGAGGCCTGGCGGGCGCAGCCCTTCGCCGTCTTCTACTTCAACAGCGTGGTCGTGGCGGCGGCCATAATCTGCGGGCAGCTCGTCACGGTTTGTCTGGCGGCTTACGCCCTTACCCAGCTCCGCTTCCGGGGGCAGGAGAAGATCTTCCTGCTCATCCTGGCGACGATGATGGTTCCGGCGCAGGTTACGTTTGTTCCGGCGTTCCTGGTCCTCAAGCATCTGGGTTGGATCAACACTTACCAGGCCCTCATAGTCCCGTTCCTGACCAGCGCTTTTGGCATCTTCCTCATCCGCCAGAGTTTCCTCCGGGTGCCGCAGAGCTTTATAGACAGCGCGAAGGTGGACGGCGCGGGACACTTTCGCATCCTGTGGAGCATTATGGTCCCGCTCTCCAAGCCCGCCCTCACTACCATGGTGCTGCTCAACTTCGTCTGGCA
>JBBPZK010000179.1:0-5868 GCA_038199155.1 Rubrobacterales bacterium
ACGGGATGAGCGACAAGCTCGGACCGATGGCGCTGGGGCACGCTAACCAGCAGGTCTTCATGGGCCGGGACTTCGGTGCCCAGCCGGACTACTCCGATGAGATCGCCTTCCAGATCGACAAGGAGATCCGGCGTATCGTGGATGAGTCCTACGACACCGCAGAAGACCTCCTGGTCCGCAACCGCGGCCTAGTGGAGAAACTTTCCCACGACCTGATCGAGTACGAAACGGTGGATGCCGTACACCTCCGGCGTCTTATCGAGGAGTACGCCGTGGACAAGGTCCACATGGATGGCGGCCCGCACCGAAACGGACATCAGGAGTAAACAGTAAGCGCGGCTAAACCGGAAACACGCAACACCATCAGGGTCAGGGACCGAACTTTAGGCCCCGGCCCTGTTGTCTTCGGCATCCTCAACGTTACCCCCGATTCCTTTTCCGACGGCGGTGAGTTCTCCGACCTTGAGGCTTCGGTCGCCCGCGCGACCGTGATGCTCGACGAGGGCGCGGACGTAATAGACATCGGCGGCGAATCTACCCGCCCCGGCTCGGAGCCCGTCCCCCCGGAAGAAGAAACGCGCCGGGTGATCCCGGTAGTTCGACGGATACTGGAGCAACACCCACAGGCGATTATCTCCGTGGACACTTACCGCGCCTCGACCGCCACAGCCGCCCTGGAAGCCGGGGCGCGCATCATAAACGACGTAACGGCGCTCCGGGGCGACCCGGAGATGTCGAGGATCGCCACCGACGCCGGATGCCCGGTAGTGATGATGCACATGCTCGGCGAGCCGAAGACGATGCAGAAAGACCCCCGCTACGGAGACGTGGTCGCGGAGGTGCGAGACTTTCTCGCCGCACGGGCGGAGTATGCGATCTCTATAGGCGTGTCGCCGCAAAACATCATCCTCGACCCCGGCATCGGTTTCGGCAAGACGCTTGAGCACAACCTTGCTCTCCTGAACCGGCTCGATGAAGTAGTGAGCCTCGGATTCCCCGTACTCCTCGGCGCTTCCCGCAAAGGTTTCCTCGGCCGGATCTCCGGCGTAGAGGAGGAGGAAAAACGAGTCTCCGGGACCGTGGCGACGAGCATCATGGCCTACGAACGAGGTGCGACCTTCTTCCGCGTCCACGACGTGCGCGCCAATAAGGAGGCCCTCGCGGTCGCGGCGGCGGTCTCGGATGTAAGGTGAGCCGGGCTTTCCTCAGCCTCGGCAGCAACCTGGGCGACCGGATGGGTTGTCTGCGGGCGGCGCTGGATGCGCTTGGGCGCGGACCACTGATGAGCTTTATCGGAGCTTCGAAAATTTATGAGACCGCGCCTGTCGAGGTGGAGGAGGCGCAGCCGGAGTATTTGAATTGCGTGGCGGCTTTTGAGTGCGGAGTGTCGGCGGTCGAGTTGCTGCGTTTCTGCCAAGGGGTGGAGGCGGCGCTCGGGAGGGAGCGGAAGGGAGAGAAGGCGCCACGCACCATCGACGTAGACATCTTGCTGTTCGGGGAGGAGGTGTTGGAAAAGCAGGATCTGGTATTGCCGCATCGGGGGATACTCCGGGCTTTCAACCTGAGAGGTTTGGCCGACCTCGACGCGAGTATACAGGTTCCGGGATATGGTACTGTGGGCGCGTTGTTGGATGGGGCGGACCTGGCTGGTGTGAGGGAATTCGAGGGGAAACGGCTATGTTGATGGCGGCTGATATCGGTAACACGCAGACGGTACTCGGACTCTATGCGGGTGATGATCTTCGTGGGCGGTGGCGGATGGCGACCGAGGCGCACCGGACGGCTGATGAGATCGGAGGCGCGTGCGCTTCCTTACTCGCTTTACGAGGTATAAAGCTCGGGGATGTCACGGCTATCTTCGTCTCGAGCGACGTTCCGCCGCTACTCCGCGCCTACAGGAAGTTTGCGGAAGAACTCCTGAAAGTCCCTTTCTATTCCGTGAACCCGGAGATAAAGACCGGGCTCGTCAACTGCTACGATAATCCGGCTCAAGTCGGGTCCGACAGAATAGTAAACTCCGTTGCGGTGAGCCGGTTGTATGGCCTGCCGGCGATCATCGTTGATTTCGGGACCGCGACGAGCGTCGAGGCCGTTGACGCGGACGCCAACTACAGAGGCGGGGCGCTCATGCCGGGCGTCTACATCTCGCTCGAAGCACTCGCCTCTCGCGCCGCCAAGCTGGCTGACGTTGACCTCGAAGAGCGCACGCCGAAGGCGATAGCAACCAATACGCCGGACTCGATCCGCAGTGGTTTTATCTACGGTTACGCCGGGGCGGTCGATTCCCTGATCCGTCGTTTCAAGGAGGAGATGGGAACAGCGCCGGGCTCCCCGGACGATTTTAAGGTGATAGCGACCGGCGGCCCCGCGCCCGCCATCGTCCCGCATTGCCGGGAGATAAAGACGCTCGACCCGGACCTCACGCTAAAAGGACTGCGTGTCCTCTACGAGCTAAACGCGCCCGCCTAGACCCGATGTTCGCCGGAGTGCTAGCACCACGTTGACACTTTAGAAGACGGTCCGTATAATCTCGCACCCTATGACAGAAAAAAATCAGGAGTTGGTGACCCCAGAGGGTCTCAAGAAGCTCCAGAGCGAACTTGAACATTTGACAGGAACCCGTAGGAGGGAGATCGCCGACCGCATCCGTCAGGCGCGGGAGTTTGGCGACATCTCCGAGAACTCCGAATACGACGACGCCAAAAACGAGCAGTATCTCCTCGAGCGTCGGATCAGCGAGATTCAGCGCCGCCTGCGGACGGCGAAGGTCGTGGAGCCGGCCGCCGAGAACGAGGGAGGCGTGACCCTCGGTTCGCGCGTAACTCTTCGCGTCGTCGGCCGGGAAGACGAGAGGGTCTTCGACATCGTCGGCGCAAACGAATCTGACCCGACGAGCGGCAAGCTCTCCCACGCCTCCCCGGTCGGTCGCGCCGTACTCAAGCGTCGCGTCGGCGAGACGGTCACCGTCTCCACGCCCCGCGGAGCCACAGAGTACGAGATCGTCAACATCGAGATCGCGAGCTGACACAACGCCACACCTCCACGAACCTGCGGTAACCTCTCTTATATGAAACAGACGAACGTAACTCACATACCTACTTGGGCCGAGAAGACCGTAGAACGCCTGGGCGGAGGGCCTCACGTAGTTGTTACCGGCATCAGCCCCTCCGGCAATATCCACGCCGGGAACCTTCGTGAGGTGCTTGTCGCGGAGGCGGTTGCGAACGCCTTGAAGGCGCGCGGCGATGAGACGCGCTTCGTCTTCCACGCCGACACGATAGATCCGCTGCGCAAGATCGCTCCGGGAATCCCCGAGAGCTTCGAGGAGTACATCGGCTACAGCCTCTCCCGCGTCCTCGACCCCGAAGGCTGCCACGTCTCCTATGCTGAACACTTCCTGGCGCCTTTCGAGGAAGCCCTGCAAGAGATGGATATGGACATCGAAGTCCTCCGCTCCCACGAACTGTACGAGGCCGGCGTCTACACGGACGTGACTCGCGAAGCCCTGGTGCACACGGATGAGTTGCGGGGCATCCTACAAGAGGTCAGCGGGCGTGAGATGCCGGAGCATTGGTCGCCATACTTGCCTCGCAGGACCGGCGGCAAGCTGACCGGAGCCCGCGTCCTGGAGCACGTCCCCGATGAGCATAGCGTCGTCTATGCGGACGAGGACGGTTTCGAGGAGGCGGCCGACTACGCCAAGGGCGAGGGGAAGCTCGGCTGGCGGGTGGAACTCGCTGCTCGCTGGAAGGCGCTCGGGGTGACGTTCGAGCCGTTCGGCAAGGACCACACCAGCAGCGGAGGTTCGACCGAGACCGCCGATAAGATGTCGCGGGAGGTCTTCCACTATCCGGTGCCGGGCCGGTACGAGTACGAGTGGATCTCCATAAAAGGCAAGGGAGCCATGAGCAGCTCCAAAGGCATAGTGCTCCTGCCGAAAGACTTGCTCCGGATCATGCCGCCCGACGCGCTGCGGCGGATGATGCTCGGTCGCGACCCGGCCCGCGCTCTTGACCTCGACCTGGAAGGCGGCTTCCCGCAGTTCATGGACGAGTACCGGGCTTCGACTGAGCGTGCCCCAGTCCCGTTCAACCACCTCCTGACCGTCGCCCAGACCACCGGCGGCGACACCGCCGTGGCTGCCGGAATGCTCCAACGCGGAGGTTACGAAGGCGCCGCTAACGACAAGAAGCTGGCGGCCGACCTCGGGTACGCCCGCAACTGGGCGGAAGAATGGGCGCCGGAGTCAATGAGGCTGAGGCTGCTGGAACCTGAAGAGGCTGAGGCCGCAGCCGCGGACCTGGACGAAGACCAGCGCGGGTACCTGGCCGAAGTCGCAGGAAAGCTGGCGCCGGAACTGGATGGCGAGGCGGTCCAGGATCTTCTCTACTCCACAGCCGTCGGGCAAGGTCTCAAACCCAAAAAAGCGTTCGCCGCTCTGTACACGGTGCTGCTCGGTAAAAAGAGCGGGCCGAAAGCGGGACCGTTCATTGCCGGTCTACCCTCAGAGGTGGTGCGAGAGCGCTTCCGGGTGTAAGGCAGAACACCATCAGAGCGCGAGCCGGGAGCTAACCTTTATCGCAAACACAAGAGATGGTATACGAGGATCTCTACCCGGCGTTTAGCGCTGATAGCGTAAAGTGTTCGGGCGGGGAGAATTTGGGTAAAACCCTTGTATACTCACAGAAATTGCACCGTTGCCCGTGAAAGGGGTTTCGTTGGTTCCAAAGAACAGATTTTGGACGAGTTGTAATCCATTTATTTCCAAGTACCGTATACCTTTTATACAGCGACTGCATTTGAAGCCGTCAAGGACCCTCGGGGCAGAGGAGGCTCCCAATAATGTTTGAGCGATTTACCGAAAGGGCCCGCAAGGTAGTTGTTCTGGCCCAAGAAGAAGCCCGTCATTTCAACCACAACTACATCGGCACCGAGCATCTGCTCCTCGGCCTCTTGCGCGAGGACGAAGGAGTGGCGGCCCAAACCTTGAACGCGCTCGGCGTCACCCTCGATGAGGTCCGCGAGCAGGTGGAGAGCATCGTCGGTTACGGCGAGGAGGGGACTGGCGGCCAGGCGCCGTTCACCCCGCGCTCTAAGAAGGTCCTGGAGTTGGCGCTTAGAGAAGCGTTGCAGCTCGGGCACAACTACATCGGCACCGAGCACATACTGCTGGGGCTGGTGCGCGAGAGCGAGGGTGTGGCGGCGAGGGTTCTCTCGAACCTCGACGTTGACCCGGACAAGGTCCGGCGCGAGGTCGTGCGTCGTCTCGGTGGCGGTCGGGGGCAGAGGGCTAGAGGAGGGGCAGGCGGCGAGGCTGGTGGACGCGGCGTTGAGGCGAAGCGCCCCAAAACCCGCCAGCTCGACCAGTACGGTCGGAACCTCACCACTTACGCAGAGGAGGACAAGCTCGATCCGGTTATCGGGCGGGCCCAGGAGATACAGCGGATCATGCAGATCCTGGTAAGGCGCACCAAGAACAACCCGGTGATTATCGGGGAGCCGGGCGTCGGCAAGACGGCCATAGTGGAGGGCTTGGCGGAGGAGATCGCCGCCGAGCGCGTCCCGGATATCCTGGCGGACAAAGAGGTTTACACGCTCGATCTCGGGGCGCTGGTCGCGGGTTCCAAGTACCGCGGCGAGTTCGAGGAGCGGCTCAAGAAGATAATGAAGGAGATCACCGACCACGGCGATGTGATCCTGTTTATCGACGAGATCCACAACCTCGTCGGGGCCGGGGCCGCGGAGGGCGCGATAGACGCCGCTTCCATCCTGAAGCCCGCGTTGGCGCGAGGTGAGATCCAGGTGATCGGTGCTACGACCATCGACGAGTACCGCAAGTACGTGGAGAAGGACAAGGCGCTCGAGCGC
>JBBPZK010000180.1:0-4521 GCA_038199155.1 Rubrobacterales bacterium
AGAGTTCGGCAAATGGGAGACAGCTTACCGCCGATACGAGCTGTGGGTAAATCAGGGACTGTGGCCGCGAATCCTCCAAGCCCTCGGCGAAGAGGAGCCTCCAGGGCCGACGACCGAGAATGATAACTGATGCTGTAGTGCACTGTTCTTCAGGCTCTCGCTCGCGAAAAGATTTTGTTGTATCTCTAGTTCCGCCCTTGTTAATTTTTCAAGTTCTTCAGAGGTCCACTCCTCACCTTTGTACTGCCAAGAAACTTTGCCCGTTCCCGTCAATACTGGTACTGGTAGTATGGATGGTCCCCAAGTAGCTCCACCAGGTAGGATTCCTTCGACCAACTTTTCTACGGATGGACATAGGGTGTTCTGAATATACTGCATTCGATTCGACCAAAACTCGTCTCCTACCTTTTCTTGCTTTACGAGCTTGATTTGCTCTACATCGTAGAGCTTGAAGCTATCAGGGCGCGGGTCTCCAGTTGATTTCAGTATTGGTGCTTCGATAATGTCCCACTTCTGAAAACGATAATGCCGCTCAACCAAACGAAAGGGATATGGATATATCCTTATCCAAGCTGAATCAGAAAGCCTCACGCCTGCTGTACACGTTAACTCTCCATATTGTGCGCTTGGAGTCGGATAGGTTTTGACTATCATCAAGATACGTTCCACTTTCATTCCGTGTAGGTTGTTCATATTTAGATCTCACCCTCCCCTAGGCCGCAATAAAAGGGAAATTCTAGCCACCCCTATGCTATGCACATCCCGCGTTGGCATCAAGAAGATTCGAAACTTACCCTTGTCTCTGCCTTCGTCTTACGTTTCACTAAGAGAACGCAAATTTCAATAGTGGGCGATACTGGGTTCGAACCAGTGACCCCCTCCTTGTAAGGGAGGTGCTCTACCACTGAGCTAATCGCCCGCGCCGGACGCTCTGTCCGGTGCCCCCAACGGGATTCGAACCCGTGCCGCCGCCTTGAAAGGGCGGTGTCCTAGGCCCCTAGACGATGGGGGCAAAGCCTTTATCCAGGCTCGTGAGCCAGGTAGGGATCGAACCTACGACACGAGGATTAAAAGTCCCCTGCTCTGCCACTGAGCTACTGGCCCGACTCCTCCTTGAGTTTACCAAATAGCTTGAGGTTTTGGACCGGATCTCTTTTACAGCGTTTGTTTTGCTCTACCTGGAGTCTGGTGATTTTATGGAACGCTCGCTGCTCCGGGTGAAGTAGAGAGCCGCGGTGAGGGCCACGACGAGGGCTGTGAGCACGCCGAGCTCGAACAAGAGGCTGTTGAATTTCGGAGCGCCGAGGCTCTGGTCTATCGAGACGGTTACTGCCAGGATACGCCGGACGACGGCTATGAGACCGATCAACAAGAACGGTTCGGCCAGGATCTGGTCGTCCCGAACTATGGTGCTGATGGTGCTCAAAAGCTCCGCGAAGATGAAGATCAGTAGTAGCTTGTCGAGCAGCCCGAGCGCAGTGTCGAGAGGGCCGTTCTCTCCGACTTTTAGCAATTCTTCCGCCGAAGAGAGGAAAAGTAAGCCTATTGTGACGAGCAAGAAAAGCGCCGCACCATAGTAGACGATCCTCTCTGCGAGGTTGATCAAACCCGGAATGAGATCCTTGTCGCCTGAACTACCGCTCATGCTCCCGCATCTTAGTGCAGGAAATGACGCCTTCCTGTAAATATCATTGCAACCCCGAGCCGGTTCGCCGCCTCGATGACTTCCTCGTCCCGCTTCGACCCGCCGGGCTGTATGACCGCCGCTACCCCGTCTCCGGCCAGAGCCTCGACCCCGTCTGCGAACGGGAAGAAGGCGTCGCTGGCCGCCACAGAACCCCTTGCCTCTTCTCCGGCTTTCTCGACCGCTATCCGGGATGAATCTACCCGGCTCATCTGGCCCGCCCCGACCCCGACGGTCGCCCCGCCGCTTGCGAGCACGATGGCGTTGCTCTTGACGCTCCGGGCGACCCGCCAGGCCAACAGAAGATCCTCCATCTCTTCTTCCGAAGGATGTTTCTCGGTTACCGTTCTATACTCCGAGGCGTCTTCGGTGTGGTCCGCGTCTTGTAACAGGAGCCCGCCGGTGACATATTTGGCCGACGTCTCAGGCCGGGATATCGTACCCGCCTGTAGCAAGACCATGTTCTGCTTTTCGCCGAACGTCTCTCGCGCTTCGGGGGTGAAGCCAGGAGCGGACAGCACCTCGGTAAAGACCTTCGACATCTCCGCCGCCAAATCCCCGTCGATCTCGCCACTGAGGGCCACGACCCCGCCGAAAGCGGAGACCGGGTCGGAGGCGAGAGCTTTCCTGTACGCGGTCGCGAGGTCCCCAGCCACCGCCGCGCCGCAAGGGTTGGCGTGCTTGACTATAACCGCCGCCGCTTCCGCGCCGGTCTGTAGCAAGTCGGCGAGCAAGCTCCGCGCGGCGTCGAGGTCGTGGAGGTTGTTGAACGATAGGTCTTTTCCCTGCAGCTTCTCCACGCCGGAGAGCAAATGCTCTGAGCCGGTCTCGGAGTAGTAGGCCGCTTTCTGGTGCGGGTTCTCCCCGTAGCGCAACGGCAGGATACGCTCGTAGCGGACCGTGCGCGTCTCCGGGATATCCTCTTTGGAGTCCTCCACGTCTTCTACCTGACCGGCGAGCCACCCGGAGATAGCGGTATCGTAGAGGCCCGTTTTCCGGAACGCGGCAAGCGCGAGCCTACGTCGAGTCTCAAGTGAGACCTGTCCCTCCACTTCGAGCTCGGAGAGGACTTCTTTGTAGGAATCGGGTGACGGGACTACGGTAACAGATTTGAAGTTCTTGGCCGCCGCCCGGAGCATCGCCGGTCCACCGATATCTATCTGCTCGATAGCCTCCTTCTCACCGGCGCCTCCGGTTACCGTCTCCTCGAACGGGTAGAGGTTTATGCAGACGAGGTCTATAGGGCCGATCCCCTGGTCAACCAGCTCCACTACGTGATCCGGGTTTTTGAGGTCGGCCAGGATGCCGCCGTGTATCTTGGGGTGGAGCGTCTTTACCCTTCCTCCCAGGATCTCCTTCGCCCCCGTTACTTCCGAAACCGGGATGACGGGGACCTTGCTCTCTTCGAGCGCCCGTGCGGTACCGCCGGTCGAGATGATCTCGAACCCGAGCTCCGAGAGCCGGCGCGCGAACTCTGCCACCCCCTCTTTATCCGAAACCGAAACCAGAGCCCGACGTTTCATACCTTCACCCTCCCTAGAAAATAGTCCGCGACCGCCGCGACGAGCAGCCGATGCTCCACCGGATGCAACCGCGCGAACAATGTTTCCTCCGTATCGTCCGGCAAGATCCGCACGGCCTCTTGTGAGATCACCGGCCCAGCATCGACTTCCTCGACCATGAAATGTACCGTAACCCCCGTCTCTTCCACCCCGGCTTCGAGCGCCCGGCGTACGGCGTGCAAACCCCGGAACTCCGGCAACAGCGATGGATGCACGTTTATAACCGCCTCGAATCGCTCCAGGAACGCCGGCGTCAGCACCCTCATGTACCCGGCCCCGACCACGAGCCCCACGTCATGGGCGGCCAACCTAGCCGCCAACTCCCTATCGTAGTCCTCGCGAGAAGCGAAACCCCGCGGGTCCACGTGCTCGACCGATACTCCAGCCTGTCGCGCCCACTCGAACGCGAACGCGTCCTTCCTATCCCCGCCGACTACGACGAGCTCATCCGGATAGGCGTCCAGCAGTGCCTGGAGGTTCGTCCCGGAGCCTGAAGCGAGGACCGCGAACCGCGAGCCTTCCGGAAGCCCGCTAGACAAACTCGATCCCCTCACCCTCCACGACCTCCCCGATGCGCCGGGACTCGCAGCCCGCGTCCCGAAGCACGCCTAGCGCCTGGTCCGCATCTCCTTCAAAGACCACGACACAGAACCCGACACCGAGGTTGAAGACCCGGCGCATCTCATCCTCCTGGATGTTGCCGTGGGTGCGAATAAAGTCGAATACCGCCGGCTCGCGCCAGAAGCCCGACTGGACCCTCGCCCCGAGACCGCCTAAAGCCCGCGGCAGGTTGCCGGGCAGCCCGCCTCCCGTGATGTGGGCCATCCCGAGCACCTCGATCTCTTTCCGCAGGGCGCCCACCTCCCGCACGTAAGCTTTGTGAGGCTCCAGGTAGACTTCTCCGAGGGGAAGATCAAACGCCTCCGGCGTCTCCGAGTACGAGAGCTCGGCATCTTCGACTACCTTGCGGGCGAGCGTGTAGCCGTTGGTGTGGAGACCGCTTGAAGCGAGCCCCAGGATAGTGTTCCCGGCCCTTACCTTCTCCCCGGTGACGACATCGTCTTTCTCGCATGCTCCCAGGCACACCCCGACTATATCGAAGTCTCCGTCGCCGTAGAGGCCGGGCATCTCCGCCGTCTCACCGCCGACGAGGGCGATGTCTAGGGCGCCGCAGGCTTTCGCCGCCCCGCTGACTATCTCCGCTACTTGATCCGGGTCGAGCTTTCCGCTTGAAAGATAGTCGAGGAAGACAAGTGGCCGCGCCCCGGTCGCGAG
>JBBPZK010000181.1:0-7129 GCA_038199155.1 Rubrobacterales bacterium
AGGCTCCGGTGGCTACTGGCTGTTAGCGAAATCCGATGGTGAGTGGCTGGAGGCCGGTAGGCTCGGGACCTGGATCTCATAGATTCAAGACCAAAGAGGTAGACTCTGACCAACGAGCTGCACCGGGCGGAGGCGGAAGCGATGAGAAAGGTAGATACGAACACTCTTGCGGTTAGAAGCCGCCAAGAACTATTACGGCGCAACGAGATATTCGAAGAATTCTTCGAGAGAGAGGCGCCACGCCTGGCCGAAGCCTGCCACGAGATGTCCCGCCGCTTTCTGGCGGGCGGGCGCCTGCTGGCGTTCGGCAACGGTTCCGCCGCCACGGATGCCCAGCACGTCTCGGTTGAGTTCGTGCATCCGGTGATCGTGGGTAAGCGGGCGCTGCCGGCCCTGGACCTCGGCCCGGACTTCGAGACCGGCCTGCCGGTCGTGTTGCGGCCCGAAGACATGGTGATAGGCTTTGCCTTACCGGAGAGGGATGAGAGGGTGGAGCGGACGCTGTTGGCGGCGCGAGAGCGGGGAGCGCTTACGTTCGCGCTGACTGGACATGCTGGAGAGTATTCCTTCGCACCGCCGGATGGGGACCCGTTCGTGGTACAGGAAGTTTTCGAGGTCCTCTACCACTTGCTCTGGGAGACGGTCCACGTATTCTTCGAGCACCGCGAGCAAGGACACGATGTCGGGGCTTCTTCTTTCTTGTATCCGATGCTCGGTAAAGGGGAACAGCGTCTCGAAGAAGTCGTGCGGCAGGTACAGGGTTCGATGCTCCAGAAGATGCAGGAGACGAATCGTCTGCGGGCGGCGGCCGCCGAGACGGAGTCGGAGCCTATGGCGGAGATAGCCGTCGCGGTCGCCGGGCGCCTAGAGCAAGGAGGCAAGCTGATAACCTTCGGCAATGGCGGGTCGGCAACCGACGCCAACGACCTGGTCGCCGACTGTGTAGACCCGCCGCAGTGTATACAGCCGATACCCGCAGTCTCGCTCTCCGCCGAACCGGCCAACATTACGGCCATCGCCAACGACATCGGGGCCGAGGCGATCTTCACTCGTCAGCTTATCGCCCACGCCCGACCGGAGGATGTTGCGGTTGGCATCTCGACTAGTGGCGGCTCGGCGAACATCCTGGCGGCGCTGGCCGAAGCTCGTAAACGTGGCCTGCTGACGGTTGCTTTAGTCGGCTACGACGGTGGCCGGATAGTCGGCGAGAAGCTCGCGGACCATGCGGTGGTCGTCCGGTCGGACTATATCCCTCGCATTCAGGAAGCGCAGGCGTCTGTTTACCACGTGCTGCGCGGTCTTCTGCAAGAACTGCGCTAAATGAAGCAGCCCCGGCCCATCCAGCCCACCTGAACGGGCTTGCCTTCCTCGAAGATCACCGGCACCGTCCGGTTACCGCCGGTAAGCTCCATCATCCGCTTCCTGGCTTCCTCGTCCCGCTCCACGTCGTACTCTACGAACTCCACCCCGCGCCATTCCAGGTCTTCACGGGCCGCGTCGCTGTATTCGCATCCGGGAGATGTGTAAAGCTCTACCATCTTGGCCTGGATTGTAGCGGATCTCTTGTTTTCCTACACTCCTCATCCTGAGAGGCGTCTTCTCAGTCCTCCGGGGAAGAGGGGTCCAGCTTGCCGGAACCTTCCTCTATCTGACGACGGATCGACTCCAGGGTAGCTTCGACTCCTTCTTCCATGGGGTCCCGCTGCCCGTCCGACTCCTCCTGGGCTTGTTCTTCGACGGACCTGGGGCCGAAGGATAGGTGAACCGTGACGGTGCTCTCGTCGGCCCCATTCTCTTGTACGGTAAGCCAGCCTGAATAGTCCCGACCCATCTCGGCGCCCCACTCCATGCGCTTGGCTTCCTCGTCCACGTGGAAGTAACCTTCGGCCTCGGTCTCGTAGCGACCGGGGATTTCCACCCGCATCCTGATGCGCCGGCCCGGCTTCCCCTCCGCGGACGGTCCTTCGATGCTCGCCTCCCTGACGGGTGGCAGGTAGTGAGAGAGATTGCCCACGTCCGAGAGCCAGGCGAAGGTTTCCTCAGCGGACGCGGAGATGGTTTTGGTACGTTCGTACTCTTTCACGTTCTTCGCTCCTCGGGTGATCGGTGTACGCTACGTCCCTGCCCTCTCCATAATACCCTCGGTGTGGTGGTTTCGACACACTTGTTAATCGAGTCTTTACAGTCCCCTGATCGTTTTCTCGGCTCCGGGGGTAGATAATGGGTTGTGATATAGAGGACACGGATCCATCGAGGAGGTAACTATGGAACTGTTCCGGCAATTGGGACAGGTAGTAAAGAGCAAGGGATTCTGGATCGGCATCGGCGTGACGGGTGTTGCCGCGTTGGTTGAGGTTTGGATCCTTGAGAAGAGCTATAAGTAAAGGAGGGTGAGACGATGGAGGGAGGTTTTTCCGTACCACCCGGCCTGCGCGTCACCGCCGAGACGAACAAGCCCGGTGGCCGGGAGATTCCGCCCGGTTGGACCAAAAACCCGACGGCCTGGCCTAAAAGGATAGGGCTCGCCGCCGTCGCGTTCGTCGGACTGCTCGTCGCCGGCTACCTGACTCTCTACCAGATCCACGTCTTCTCGACGGTGTGGGACCCATTCTTCCCTAAAGGTAGTCCCATCGTCACCCACCTGACGGACCCGTTCCCGGACGCGGCCATGGGTGTTCTCGCCTACGGCACGGAGATAGTTTTGAGCTTCATCGGTGGGAGAAGCCGGTGGCGCACGATGCCCTGGACGGTGCTCGCCTTCGGGCTGGTTATCTTCTCGGGTGCCGGTATCAGCATGATCCTGATGATCGTCCAACCGCTCGTCGCCGGGGCGTGGTGTACGCTCTGTCTGGCTTCCGCCTTGATCTCCCTGACCCTTTGCGGCTGGGGCGCTGACGAACCGCTCGCCGCCCTCCAACACCTCAAGCGCGTGCGACAACAGGGAGGCTCCGTCTGGCAAGCTCTCCTGGGTCGCGAATATACCCAGGCCCTCAGCGGCGCACCTCGCAAGGAAGGAGTTTAGGTAGTGGGTTCCCGTATTCTGAGTACCGTGTTAACGTTTGGCGCCCGCTCCGTCGGCGTGGTGTTCGGGGCGTGGCTGATGATGGCCCCGAAGATCATCGGTTACGCCGACAAACCGGCCGGCTTCGTGGACCATCTAACAGGTCCCGTGTTGCTCGTGGTCTCGTTCCTCTCGCTCTGGCCGGCGCTCAGGATACTGAGGTGGTTGGAGATACCGTTGGCCGCCTGGATCTTTATAACCCCCTTCTTCCTTGAATACGCCGTCGGCGACAATACCCTGCCGGAGATACTCCACATCTGCATGTCCCTGGTCCTCGTCGGTACCGCCTTCGTGGGCGGCAAGACCCGCGAGAGCTTCGGCGGCGGCTGGCTCCCGATACTACCCTTCCTCAAACGCGAGGCCAAAGAGGAGTTGTAGAGGTTCTGTAAAGACTTCTTTAGACTCGCTATTGCTGCATACTCTTTCACCAAGCCCCGTGTATCCTGGTGGTAGAAAAACCCCGTGAGTTGGAGAGCCGGAGATAGAAGGGTGCGAAGCGTCCCCGAGCCAGTAAAAGGTGAGCGTGGATAGAGAGCTTTTTCGTCAGGTAAAATCCGCAAGAAAGTTTCTGGCGCTCGCCGTAGTCTCGGGACTCCTGGTCACATTTGCAACCATAGCCCAGATGACACTACTGAGCGAGGTGGTGAGCCGGGTCTTTCTGGGCGGCCAGAGCCTCGGACGGGTGGAAGAGTTGATCCTCTTCTTGCTCGGGGCAGTGGCCGTGCGGGCCGGGCTCGTCTGGGTTAGAGAGGTCGTCTCGCAGCGGGGTGCGATCCTTGTAAAGACGGAACTGCGGGAGCGGTTCTTCGCCCGTTTGATGAAGCTCGGGCCGGCGTTCACCAAAAACGAGCGGACGGGCGAGTTGGTCTCTACCGCCGTCGAGGGCGTGGAGAGGTTGGACGCGTACTTCGGACGTTACCTGCCGCAGGTCGCCCTGAGCGCGCTCGTGCCGCTCTCCATCTTCCTCTACCTGATGCCGGTCGATTGGATCAGTGGCCTCCTACTCCTCGGCACCGCGCCTGTAGTTCCGATCCTGATGATCGCCGTCGGCAAGCACGCCGAAACCCACATCCAACGCCAGTGGCGCTCGCTCTCCCGCATGAGCGCCTATTTCCTCGATACTCTCCAGGGCCTGACCACCCTCAAAGTCTTCGGCCTGAGCGCCTCCGAGGGCGCAACGGTCGCAAACGTCGGCGAGCGGTTCCGCAAAAAGACGCTGAAAGTCTTGCGCTACGCGTTCGTCTCCGGGCTGGTGCTGGAGTTCACCGTCTCCATTGCCATCGCCGTCGTCGCCGTCGAACTCGGCATAAGACTCCTGCGGGGAGATATCGCCTTTCAACCGGCGTTCCTGGTTCTCCTCCTCGCCCCCGAGTTCTACCGTCCCCTGCGCGATCTCGGCGTCAGCCGCCACGCCGGTATGGAAGGCAAAGCCGCCGCTGAACGTATCTTCGAGGTCCTCAACACAGCCGCCCCGACAGATGCGTCAAGCTCGGACCCGAAAGTTCCCGTAGGGAGCCTGGATATCGAGCTATCAGGAGTGAGCTTCACCTATCCGGACGCATCACAGCCCGCTCTCTCCGGCGTCAGTCTTGCGTTGCTGGCGGGTACGACCACGGCGCTCGTAGGGAGGAGCGGGGCGGGCAAGAGTACGTTGGTCAACCTGTTGCTCCGCTTTATGGAGCCGGAGAGTGGGGAGATAAAAGCGAACGGGGTAGAGATCTCCGAACTTGCTGTAGAGGGTTGGCGGGAGCGGGTGGCGTTGGTCCCGCAGAGGCCGTATCTGTTCTATGGCAGCGTGCTAGAGAACATCCGGCTGGCGAAGCCGGAGGCGGGACGCGAGGAGGTCGAGCGGGCGGCGGAACTCGCCGGGGCTGCGGAGTTCATCCGGCGGTTGCCCGAGGGATACGAGACCGGGATCGGTGAGCGAGGCGCGCGTCTGAGCGGGGGCGAGGCCCAGCGTATAGCCATCGCCCGCGCTTTCTTGAAAGATGCCCCGCTGCTCGTCCTGGACGAGCCTACATCCAGCCTGGATCCCGAGAGTGAGAAGGTCGTCCGTCGGGCGGTGGAGCGGCTGGCCGACGGACGCACGACGCTCATTATCGCCCACCGACTCAACACCATCTACGACGCGGATAGGATCGCCGTCCTCGACGCCGGTCGGGTCGAAGCCGTTGGCACCCACGCGGAGCTTGTAGAGAGCAGCAAGCTATACGCCGCCCTGGTGAGTGCGCCGGAGAGGGTCGCGCGATGAGGGTGCTGCCGCGTCTGATCCGCTTTCTCGGGGCGCATCGCGGTGGGGTGGCCGTCGCCGTCCTGCTCGGAGTTTCGACGGTGGCGAGCAATATCGGGCTCCTGTCGCTCGCGGCCTTCCTTATAGCCGCGGCGGCGCTCAAGCCGGCCCTGGTTACCCTGAGCGTTCCGATCTACCTGGTCCGCTTGTGCGGCGTCTCGCGCGGCTTCGCCCGTTACGGGGAGCGGATGGTCTCCCACAGCGTAACCTTCCGGCTGCTCACTGACCTGCGGACCTGGTTCTACGAGCGTCTCGAACCTCTAGCCCCGGCGCGTCTCCTGGAGCACCGCAGCGGAGACTTGCTCGACCGGATCGTCCAAGACGTAGACGAGCTTCAGAACATATACCTTCGCATCTTCTCTCCCATGCTGGTAGCCGCCGTCACGGTGCTCGCCACCTTCGCCCTGTTCTACATCTTCTCCCCGCTCTTGGCCTTCGTCGCCCTCGGCTTCCTGCTCGCCGCCGGAATCGGCGTGCCGCTTTTGGTAAACGCCCTGGCGAGTGGGTTGGGACGGCGTCAGATCTCACTGCGCTCCGAGCTCAACGCCCAACTCGTGGACGGCATCCAGGGCGTGCAAGATATCCTTGCCTTCGGGGCCGCTTCCAACCAGCAAGAGAAGGTGTCACGTATAAACCGCGAGATCTCCCGAACCCAGCGGCGGATGGCCCTGATCGGAGGCCTCCAAAACTCCCTGGCCGACCTGCTCGCCAACCTCGCGGTAGTGACCTTGCTCACCCTGGCGATCCCACTTGTCGGTAGCGGGACGATCCGGGGCGTCTACCTGGCGTTCCTGGCGCTCGTCATCCTGAGCGGCTTCGAGGCAATAACTCCCCTCGGAGACGCCTTCCGGTTCCTCGGACGCTCACTCGAATCGGGCCGCAGGCTCTTCGAGGTCGTTGACGCCGAGCCGGATGTGAAAGACCCGGCGGACCCGATAACCGTCCCGGAAGAGCCGGGCCTGGAATTCCGGAACGTGAGCTTCTCTTACCGAGAAGGCGAGCCTCCCGCCCTCGAAGACGTCTCATTCGAACTCGCGCCCGGCAGCCACGTCGCAGTGGTCGGACCGAGCGGGGCCGGGAAGAGCACCCTGGCGAGGCTGGCCTTGAGGTTCTGGGACCCGAGTAGTGGAGAGGTCCGGGTTGGCGGGCATGACATCCGCGGGTACGCTCAGGAGGAGCTTCGCGAGGGGATGGGCCTCGTCGCCCAGGACACACACATCTTCAACGGCACCCTCCGATACAACCTACTACTCGCCCGGCCGGATGCAACGGAGGCCGAGCTTGCGCGGGCTCTCGAAACGGCGCAGCTCGACGACTTCGTGGAGGGCCTGCCAAAAGGGCTGGACAGTTGGGTCGGAGAGCAGGGCTTGAGGCTCTCCGGCGGCGAGCGGCAGCGTTTGGCGGTGGCGCGGGCGCTGTTGAAAGACGCGCCGCTGCTCATCCTGGACGAGCCGACGGCGAACCTGGACGCGGTCACCGAGGCTGAATTGATGTCCGCTATAGAAGAGCTGATGTGGGAGCGGGCGACGCTCCTTATAACGCACCGGCTCGTCGGGCTGGAGAGGATGGATGAGATCCTGGTGCTCGACGAAGGCCGGGTCGTGGAGCGCGGTACTCATGCGGAGCTCATGAGGGCCGGCGGACTCTACGCTCGGATGGTCGAGTCCCAGAGAGAGATGATCCAGGCGGCATGAAAACGAATTACGCCAATGAGCGAGATATCAGTTGGAGGAGGAAGAGTTGAACACGTTACTTTCGAGCTTCGCGCATTATCCTAT
>JBBPZK010000182.1:0-3214 GCA_038199155.1 Rubrobacterales bacterium
ACCCAGATCTACGTCCATGAGCCGGCCCCTGGCGACCGTTTCACAGGCCAGATCCAACTCAAAAGGTATCCCCAGAGTACGGGCGAAGTCGTTGGCGGTGCCCAGGGGGAGCAGGCCGAGCGTGGCGTCACTGTCGACCATGAAATCCACCACTGAGCTCACGGAACCATCCCCCCCACCGAGGATTATAAGGTCATGCCCTTCGACTAACGCCTCCTGCACCGTCTCCGGTAGCCGGACCGGGTCATCGAGGACGTGCGTTGTCTTTATGGGCACGCCAAGTCTCCCAAGGGAAACCGAAGCCGTGTCCGCCGCGGAGCGCCCGACGCGAGAATGGGCGTTCACGATCAGCGCCGCGCTCCGGAAAGCGTTGCCGGGGCTGGTCATCGCGCCTTCTTCACTCCTACCTCGCATCGAAGTCCTTCTCTCTATGTACATAGCGCTCTCCTTTCCGGCCGGCCGTGAGCCTTCCGGATCATGCGGTATCCTACTGCCGGGCCAAACACTGACAAAACCCTGATAACGTAGTGTTCGCTCCGGACCTAAGAGAACAATAAGAACTTGGTGAACTGACCTTACTCTCGCCGAAGAGCGATGTCGCGAGACCGCAACTCACGGGAGAGTGACCGTTCACTGGCGGGGGCCGGTCATTACCGAAAGCAACTTCTGAATTCTTCGGGAGTTGCAGCGTGAACGTGGAGCCCTCTCCAACTTCGCTCCTGACGGACATGGCTCCTCCATGGGCTTCGGCGATCTGCCAGGCTATCGAGAGCCCTAGTCCGGCCCCGCCTTCCGTGCGGGCCGGGTCTCCTCTATAGAATCGCTTGAAGACGTGCGGCAGTTGTTCATCGGTGATCCCGACACCTGTGTCGGTGACTTCCAGCTCGACTCTATCCTCGAAGCTCCGCGTGGTGACCTCTACCCGTCCGCCTTCGGGAGTGTACTTCACGGCGTTGTCCAGGAGGATGAAAGCCACCTGTAACACGCGAGCGCGATCAAAAATGGCCGTGACCTCCTCCTCAGAGACAATACACTCGATGAGGATCTTCCCACCTGCTCCAGGCCGTGCTGTTTGGACAGCTTCAGAGGCGATGGTGCGAAGGTCATGAGCTTCAAGATCAAGAGGGGCCTCCTCATCGCCGCGAGCCAGAAACAACAGGCTTTCCACCAGCACTCTCATGCGCTCGGATTCCCTTCTGATGGCGGCGATGCCTTCCTGAACAATTTGTGGATCTTCCGCTCCTCCTTCCTCCAGCATCTGCGCGTAACCTCCGATGGACGTAAGCGGGGTGCGTAGCTCGTGACCGGCGTCCGCCGTGAAGCGCTTCTGACGCGCAAGTGCCTCTTCCCGGCGGGCAAAAGCGGCCTCCAGACGCGCCAGGAGGTCGTTTATAGTCGTGGCGAGGCGACCTATCTTGTCTTTTGGGTGGGCGACGGGCAGGCGATCCCCGAGGTCGCTCTCGGTGATCCTCCGGGCAGAGTAGACTATCCTATCCACAGGTGAAAGCGCCGCCCGAGCCAGCAGATAGGCACCGATTGTCGAGACCACTAAGGCTATAAGGATGCCGGTGGCCAGAATGGTCGCGAGGATCTTGATGGTTGCGGAGGCCGTCTCGTAGGGTTTTCCAGCCTCGACCACACGCCGCGCTCCTCCGGGGAGCCGTACGGGAACAGCATAGACGTAGTCGGGAGCCGCCGTGGAGAGGCTAGCCGTACCTCCCGTTGCCCGTCCGGAAACGAGCGCTTTCCTCCAGATGGTGTCATTATTGCGAGACGCGAGGTTGACCGTTTTCGAGACGACCTTGCCTTGCTCGTCCCGGATGAGGACGAAAACTCCGTCCAGGGTCAGACGCTCCAGATCGTCCTGACTCAAGGCGTCACCGGATCTTATGGTTCGCGCGGCCGTAACCGCCCGGCCGTGGGCCGTGTTCTCGACCCCGGCGAGCAGAGCGCCGCGCAGGAAGAAGAAGAGCGCGAAGCCGAGGACCAGCAGTATGGCCCCGATAGCCAGCGCGTTGAAGAGCGTCAGCCGCCATTGGATAGGCAAGGACTTAGCCATCTTTGATGGAGTATCCTACTCCCCATACGGTCTGGATGAGCGGCCTGCTTTCCCCGGCGTCTATCTTTTTGCGGAGGTACCCTATGTATACGTCGACGGTATTCGTACCGGTCCCGGCCCCCTGGTTCCAGACCCGCGAGAGCAGGACATCCCTCGAAAAAACCATCCGGGGGTGGCGGGCCATGAACTCCAGCAAGTCGAACTCGAGGGGGGTCAGCTTTATCTCTCTTCCGCCCCGCCGAACCTCCCGCGTCGTCGCGTTTATCTCCAGGTCAGCCACGCGGGTAACGTCGTTTCCCTCCACGCGACGCAGGAGGGCTCGCAGGCGAGCCAGGAGTTCACCCATGTCGAAAGGTTTGGTCAGGTAGTCGTCCGCGCCGTGGTCGAGGCTGTGGATCTTGTCCATCGGCGTGTCGCGGGCGGTGAGCATGATGACAGGCGTCGTATTTCCTTCACGACGCAAGCTCTTGAGCAATCCGACCCCGTCGAGTCCGGGGAGCATGATATCCAGGATGATCGCCTCGGGCTCGAACCTCCCAATCGCCTCAAGTCCCGATGGACCGTCGTAGGCACAACGGACCACGAAGTCCCGCTGCTCCAGATACAGCTGAACCAGACGGGCTATCGAGCGGTCGTCTTCGACTAGTAGGATGCGGACTCCGGGTCTCACTCTCACCCCCTTACCGGGACATATCCCATCGGTTTTCTACACCGACTCTGCTACTCTTCGCCCTCGCCCGCCAGGAAAAGCCCCGAAACATCGACCAGTCGCCTCACCGCGAAAGCACGCCCCGTGAGAGGTCCTCGGCTCGGCCTCCAGAGCATCGTCAACCATTTCCCGGACCGCAGCCAGACCAGCGTCCAGGCCGAAAGCGTTAGCAGCCTACCTTACAATCGCTGTCCATCAGTGTCCATTGTGGTCTCACTTTCCTACTTCACATCCTAACACTACGTTGTCCGGTCTCGGCCGGCTCTGCTACCTTACAAGGTTCGGTCAGGTGAGGCCTGGGAGGGAGGGAGGACCGCCGGTGCGAGAACAGCCACCCAAGCGCCCAGCGCACCACCACGAAGACAATGAGCCCTACCAGCGCCCACAAGCCGATCGAGCCCAGGAACGTGACGACGGGCTTACCGAAGAAGTAGGCCAGGGTACCC
>JBBPZK010000183.1:0-3188 GCA_038199155.1 Rubrobacterales bacterium
CCGACCCGCGCCGCCCTCGAAGAATGCGTAGCCTCCCTCGAAGGAGCCAGCTACGGTCTGGCCTTCGCCTCCGGTCTGGCGGCCACTACCGCCGTCATGAGCCTACTCTCGCCCGGAGACCACGTCGTCGCCGGGGACGACCTCTACGGCGGCACCTACCGCCTCTTCGACAAGGTCCTCCCCCGCACCGGCGGTCTGGATTTCACCTACGCCGACACCACCGACCCGCAAGCCTTCGAGAAAGCCCTGCGGCCGGAGACGAAGCTCGTCTGGATCGAGACGCCAACCAACCCCATGCTGACCCTCTCGGACATACGCGCTCTCTCGGATATGGCCCACGAGCGCGGCGCGACGGTGGTCGTGGACAACACCTTCGCCTCACCCTACTTCCAGCAGCCGCTCTCTTTAGGTGCGGACGCCGTGGTCCACTCGACAACCAAGTACATGGGCGGCCACTCGGACGTTGTCGGCGGGGCGTTCGTCACCTCGGATGAGGAGATGTACGAGAAGGTCAAGTTCTACCAGAACGCCGCAGGTGCCGTGCCGGGTCCGTTCGACTCCTGGATCGTACTGCGCGGCCTAAAGACCCTCTCAGTCCGGATGCGCCAGCACGAAGAGAACACCCTAACCGTCGCGAAGTTCCTAGAAGACCACCCGGAGACGGCCACGGTCAACTACCCCGGCCTTCCGAGCCACCCGCAACACGACCTCGCCAAAAAGCAGATGAGCGGTTTCTCCGGTATGGTCTCGTTCACCTTGAAAGGCGGCGCGGAGGCGGCCCACGCCGCGGTGCAGAAGACGAAGCTCTTCCACTTCGCCGAGTCGCTCGGCGGGGTCGAGTCGCTCGTCACCCACCCGGCCTCCATGACCCATGCCGCCATCCCGCGCGAGCAGCGCGAGGCGAGGGGCGTCACGGATGGGCTGCTGCGGCTCTCCGTCGGCATCGAGGATAAGGACGATCTAGTAGCGGATCTGGATCAGGCGATAAGCGCGGGCTAGCCGGAACCCGAAAGCTCACGCAGAAGGAATACGGGTGCGACTGGATCTCTCGCGTTTTTGAGCACCGGAGACTTTCAGGCGAACTTCTGAACGGCGTAAACGCAGACTGTTTTGTTCCAGCGTTCCATCCAAACTTCCCTTTCCAGCGACAAGCCTGCGTTCTCCGCTACCCGGCACGAGCGTACGTTCTCCGGTGCCGGCAGGGAGATTATGCGGCCGAGTCCCAGATGCTCGAAGCCGTAGTCCCGGCAGGCGCGGGCGGCCTCGGAAGCCAGCCCCCTGCCCCAATACTTCCTCATGAATAGCCAGCCGATCTCGGGCTCGACCTTACCCTCGACTTCCTGCGGCATGATCCCGCACTGCCCGGCGAACCTGTCCTCATCTTTGAGGATGCACGCCCACAGGCCGAATCCGTTCTCCTCGTAGCTCTTTTGAACCCACCGGACCCAGTCGTCTACACCATCTCTATCTCGCGTGGACGGATAGAAACGCATCGCCTCCGGATCCGAGAATATGCCCATCAGGTCGTCTACGTCGTCCATCGTGAGCCTTCGCAGCAACAACCTCTCCGTCTCCAGGACTTTTTCCGCAGCATTCATCTCGACAACCTCCCTTACTCCACGGAAACGCAACGGTTGGGAATATAGCACCTGCGGAAGATTATTGTCTTTGTGCGTATGACGTTATTCGGTAACTTCGGCCAGGTACTCCTCACCTCGCTCGCAGGCTATCCTGCGTGTCCGTTCATCGAGAGGTACGCGTTCCGCACCGTAGCGTTCCTCCGCTTCAGCGGCGAAGGCTTCCATCGCTTCTTCGAGCATGGCGGCGCTTCCGGCCCGTTGGAGGCTGCCGACGCTTGCGGGCCTGAACGGAAGGTCCATCGCGCCGTAGACGAGGCCGAGTATCCGTGCGAGTTCCTTCTCGCCGGAGACGAGTACGATGCCGCCGACGCTGGCCGCGTGGCGGGTGACGCGTCCGGCGATGCCGGAGAGCTTCATCCCGTTCTCGAAGCCCCCGACCCGGACGCTCTGGTCGCCGGGGCAGAACTCCTCGCTTACCTCCCCCATCTCCGCCTCTACGCCCAGCCGCGCGAACGCGGCGAGTGCTATGGAGGCAGCCTCGTCGTAGCGCTCGCGGATGCCGAGCCGCAGGTCTTCGCCCTCCTCCGGCGGACGGATGATCGAGAACCCGAACGTGCCGGGACCGCCGGCGATTGCGCCACCACCAGCACCCCGGACCAGCACCGGATATCCTTCACGGTTCGCGGCCCGGACGGCCTCGTCGAAACCGGGACGGTGGGTGTCTCGCCGCGTTACCCCGACATGTCGGGTCGAGGGTGAGATCGAGAAGACAGCCTGACGCTCGCCCGAAGCGACCTGCTCGAAGACGGTCGCCGCGTACCCGTAACCGGCCGCCGCGTACCCGTAACCGGCCGCTGGGCTCTCGAACCCGTCCGGCATAAGAAGCTCCACCCCGCAGACCGCGCTAGCTCGCCGCCTCCTACCCGTTGCGCCCGTTGTACTCGTCGCGCCAGGAGATGAGCCTCTTCAGCGGTTCGAGGTCGTAGTCCGGGCCGCCGAAGCCGAGCATCAGGTGGGTGATGCCGTTCTCGACGTAGGCGTCGGCGTTCTGGATCTGGTCGGGGTTTATGAGAACTGAGCGCTCTATATCTTTCGTGTCGCGCCCCACCTTCCCGCACCAGTCGTCCAAAATGCCGCTCTTTCGGCCCGCCTCTTGCGGGTCTCCGAAACCGTTCCAGATGTGGGCGTTCTCGGCCACTATCCGCAGCGTCACCTTCTCGCCGCCACCACCGATGAGGATCGGAACCTCCCGCGTCGGAGCGGGGTTTAGCTTCCCGAGCCGCTCCTTTATGACGGGCATCGCCGCGTCCAGGTCCTTCAGGCGTCCCGGCGCTGTCCCGAACTCGTAATCGTACTCGTCGTAGTCCTTCTCGAACCACCCGGAGCCGATCCCGAGTATCAGCCGGCCTCCGGAGATATGATCCACCGTGCGGGCCATGTCCGCAAGCAGGTTCGCGTTCCGGTACGAGTTGCACGTAACCAGAGCCCCAAACTCGACCCGCTCCGTTACCTCGGCCATCGCCGCCAGGAGCGTCCAGCACTCGAAATGCTTCCCCTCCGGCTCTCCGTAGAGAGGATAGAAATGGTCCCAGTTAAAGAGCGTATCCG
>JBBPZK010000184.1:0-3204 GCA_038199155.1 Rubrobacterales bacterium
TCGAGCATCTTGGGGAGGCCGGGATGAACGAGGACGCCGGGGGAGAAGAGGACGGCGGCTACTCGCGGCTCGTGGTCGAGAAGCCTTTCGGGCGGGACCTGGCGAGCGCCGAGGAGTTGAACGTGGACATCCAGCGGTACTTCGATGAGACCCAGATCTACCGGATAGACCACTACCTCGGCAAGGAGACCGTCCAGAACATAATCGCGTTGCGGTTCTCGAACACTATCTTCGAGCCGATGTGGAACCAGCACTACATAGACCACGTCCAGATCACGGTCGCCGAGAGCGACGGTATCGGCACCCGCGGCGCGTTCTACGAGGAGACCGGCGCCCTACGCGACATCGTCCAGAATCACGTTATGCAAGTCCTGTGCTTGACGGCCATGGAGCCGCCGGTTGCCTTCGACCCGGACTCCCTGCGCGAGGAGAAGGTCAAGGTCTTGAAAGCGGTTCGCCACATTCCGGAGGACGACGTGGAGAGCTTCGCCGTGCGGGGCCAGTACGATGCTGGCTGGGTTTTCGGGGAGGAGGCCACGGGCTACCGTGAGGAAGAGGACGTCGCTTCCGACTCGCAGACTGATACCTACGTGGCGCTCAAGCTTCTGGTGGATAACTGGCGGTGGGCCGGGGTGCCGTTCTACATCCGGGCGGGCAAGAGGATGCCGAAAAAGGCGACGGAGATAGCCATCCAGTTCCACAAGACGCCCCACACTCTCTTCTCCGGGAGCGAGACGCGGGGGCTCGAGCCGAACGTGATGGTCATCAGGATACAGCCGGAGGAAGGAGTGTCGCTCAAGATCGGGGCCAAAGTCCCAGGCTCTGGCTTCGAGGTTCGCTCGGTGAATATGGATCTCCTCTACGGGACGGCTTTTCTGGAGGAAGCCCCCGACGCCTACCAGCGGCTCCTTCTCGACCTGATGCTCGGCGACCCGACGCTCTTTATCCGGGCGGACGAGGCAGAGGGCGCGTGGAGGATACTCGACCCCTTGATGAAAGCCTGGTCGGACGGCGGCAGCGAAGTCGCCCATTACGAGGCCGGGACCTGGGGTCCTAAAGAGGCGGACGAGTTGTTGACGAACGACGGCCGGGAGTGGAGGCGACCGTGATCGGGGAGTCCCGCTCTTCTCCGGACTCGGGCGTGATGACGGTCGAGCAGATAGAGCACCAGTTCGCCAAGCTGCGGGATAACGAAGACGGCAGCCCCGGACTGCGGGCGAGCGTCGTAAACCTGGTCGTGGTTACAGACGAAGAGTCGGCCGACAAGGTCACGGAGATCGTCTCCGGTCTCGCCGACAACTTCCCTTCGAGGGCTATAGTCCTCATCTCCGACCCGGATGAGGAGCGGGCAAACCTTGACTTCCGGGTCTCGGCGTTCTGTAGCATCCGGGGCAGCGGCCAGGTCTGCGCCGAGCAGGTGACCATCCATGCCGAGGGGCCGCCCGCCCACCACCTGGAGAGCCTTGCGGGTCCGCTGTTGCTGCCGGACCTGCCCGTTTTTCTCTGGTATCCGGGAGACTTCGTCGCTAATTCGCCGGAGTTCGAAGGTATGATCTCACTGGCCGACCGGCTCGTCGTTGACCCGGCGGCGGCTCAGGATCAGGCGTCCTGCCTGCGAGAGCTGGCCGGATTGTTGGACAGGGACGACGCTCCGGACCTTGGAGACCTTCAGTGGATCTCGCTCTCTCCCTGGCGCGGCCTCGTGGCGGAACTTTTCCATCCCCCGGACCGGGCGGAGAAGCTCGGGGAGATCGAACGCGTCGAGATCCTCCACGCCCCGAGAGGGGAGGCCCGAGCCCTACTGCTCGCCGGTTGGCTCGCCTCCACCCTGGGTTGGATCCCCGAATCCGTGAGCCGCGACGGTGAGGACCGCGAGGTCTCTTTTTCCGGACCCTCCGGCCAGGTGACTGTAGAGATGTCCGCCGGCTCCCAAGATTCCGCATTGCAACACATACGGCTCCACTCCGGCGATATGAGCTTCCAGGTCTCGCGCCACCGACAGAGCTCCGAGGCCCGGAGCAGCGTGACGCAGGACGGAGAAGTCGTCGCCGAAAGGACGGTTCGCCTGGGTTCTTTCGAGCCGGATTCAATCCTGGGCGAAGAGCTTCATTACCGGGGCCGCGACGACGTTTACAGGGCCGCCCTAAAGATGGCCGTGGAGATAATGGACCTTTGAGCGTCCTGGTTCACGAGAACAAAGAAGCCCTCGCGCAAGCCGCCGCCGAAGACTTCGTCCGGAGGGCGGTAGAAGCCATCGAGGAATCCGGGCGGTTCACCGTGGCGCTCGCCGGAGGATCCACCCCGAAGGCGGCTTACGAACTTCTAGACCGCGACCACGACGACCGGCTCGACTGGAGCAAGATACATGTCTTTTTCGGAGACGAGCGAACCGTCCCGCCGGATCACGAAGACTCGAACTACCGGATGGCGAAAGAAGCTCTCCTCGACCACGTCCGGGTGGGCAGCGAGCACCGGATGCGCGGCGAACTGCCACCGGCCGAAGCCGCCACAGCCTACGAGGAGGACCTGGGGAGCTTCTTCGGGGAACTCCCACGCCTCGACCTCGTCATGCTCGGCATCGGGGAGGACGGCCACACGGCGAGCCTCTTCCCGCATACCCCGGCCCTAGACGTGCGAGACCGCTGGGCCGTCGAGAACCCGGTAGAGAAACTGGAGACCATCCGCCTCACCCTAACCGTACCCGTTATAAACGCAGCCCGTGCCGTCATGTTCCTTGTCGCCGGAGAAGGGAAGGCTGAAGCCCTCTCGCAAGTCCTCGAAAGTGACGCCGACCCGCACGAGTACCCGGCGAAGTTCGTAAGACCGGAGGCAGGGGAGCCTGTCTGGATGGTGGACCGGGAAGCTGTATCGCTACTGTCGCAATAAAACCGCTAAATTTCTCGTGAGAGGTCTATACCCTTCGAGGATGGGTAAGCTCATAGCGACGTGAAAGCTACCTCATAGGAGGTACACATGAAGGACGCAACCGTAAACCGGGAGGCGAGCGCATGATAAATGCTTACTCTCCCTCGATGCGGAAGACCGCGATGATGCTGGCGGCAATCTTTGCCCTCGCATCCTTGCTTATGGTCACGGGCGTGGCGGGGGCAAAGACTACGACCGGTTCAGGAGTTGCTGTACCGGTGAGCGGGACATTGTCCGATGGCGGGAGCTTTACGGGTAAGATCCTAAACCCCGTTGTCA
>JBBPZK010000185.1:0-2383 GCA_038199155.1 Rubrobacterales bacterium
AGGAAGGATCCTCGCCCGCCACGGGTTCGGGTTCGTGTTCGACGTCCGGCGTGACCGGCGTGAAAGAAAAGGCATCCAGGAGGCTCTCGCGCCGAACTTCGGCGTCAGGTTGCGGCGGACGCTGGACGACCTCGGGCCGACCTTTGTAAAGTTCGGACAGTTGCTCTCCACCCGCTCGGACATCCTGCCGGAGAGCATCCTGGTAGAACTGCAGAAGCTACAGGATACAGTGGCTCCGATCTCCTTCGACACGGCGCGGCGGATAGTGGAGCAGGAACTTGGGGCTCCGGTCGATACGGTCTTCGCCCGGTTCGACAGGTCGGTGCTTGGCGCTGCGAGCATCGGTCAGGTGTACCGGGCGCGGCTCCGGAGCGGGGAAGAGGTGGCAGTCAAGGTCCAGAGGCCGGAGGCTGCCGGCAGGGTCGAGGCAGACCTGGAGTTGATGAGGAACTTCGCCTCGTTGCTGGATGGGCGGTTCGGCGGCAGGCTTTTCCTGGACGTGCGGGGGTTGGTCGCTGAGTTCGAGGGAGTTATCCTGCGGGAGTTGGATTACGCCACCGAGGCCCAGAACGCCCGGCGCTTCGCCGTCAACTTTGCTGGAACCCCGGTCGTGGTACCGCGGATATACCTCGACCTCTCGACCTCGCGGGTGTTGACGATGGAGTTCATAGAAGGGACTCATTTTCAGGACATCCGGCCGTTGTTGCTTGCGCCGTCGGAGCGGCGGCGGGTTGCGGCGATGGGGGCGGAGGCGATTTTCAAGATGGCGTTCGAGGACGGCTTTTTCCACGGCGACCCCCATCCGGGGAACCTTATGTTGACCCCGACGGGTAGGCTCGCGCTTCTCGACTTCGGGATGGTCGGCTTCATGAGCCGGAGCGACATCGAGTCCTTATCGAGGTTGTTTATAGCGGTGATCCAAAGAGACGCCTCCGCTGCTCTTCGCGGGCTGGAGGGTATCGGGGTCCGTTACTCGCCGGAGGTGCGGGCGGATTTGGTGCAGGACCTCAGGGAGCTTTTGTACAAGTATTCGGGGCTTTCGGTTGGGGAGCTGACGCTCGGGCAGGCGCTTTCGGAGTTGATCTCACTGATCAGACGCTACAGGCTCTCGGTGCCGCCGGTCTTTCCGTTGCTGATAAAGGCTCTCGTCACAGCCGACGGCCTCGCCCGCGCCATAGACCCGAGGATCAACGTCTACGAGTTGGCGCGGCCTTTTGCCCAACGACTTCTTTCGGAGCGCTACAAACCCGAGGCACTCCTGGATCGCTCCCAGGAACTGGCTTTCGAGTACGCCCGTTACGCCTCCGACTACCCGGAGCAACTCCGCCAGATCCTCGCGAGCCTCGAAGACGGGGAGTTGGAGGTCCAACTCAAGCACAGGGGATTGAACATGCTCAGTGGCGAGGTGGACGTACTGGCAAATCGGCTCGTCTTCGCCGTAGTGACCGGCGCACTCCTGATCGGCTCTTCCATGATCGGCGCGTTCGCAACCGGCGGCCCTCAAGTACCTTACCTCGGTATCTCTCTAGTCGCCTTCGTCGGGTTCACGATAGCCCTCTTCCTGGCCGCCATCGTCCTCTTGTTCATCGTCCGTTCCCGCAGGATCTAAAAGTTGTCAAAACACTATAGAGGGAGGTAGGTAATGCAAATAAAAAGGATTGGGGCGCTCTCCGCCGGGAAGGTGACGGGTGCGCTCTACGCGCTGATCGGGCTAATCTTCGGGGTGATCTTCGCCTTATTCTCACTGCTGGGCATCGTCATCGGGTCGCTGGCATCCGCTTCTTTCGACTCTTCCACGGCGGCCCTATTTAGCGGGGTTGGCGTCGCGATCGCCTCGGTTATATTCTTGCTGGTGCTCTACGGCATCCTCGGTTTTATCTCCGGTTTGATCTCCGCATTCCTCTACAACGTGGTCGCGGGCCTCATCGGCGGCATAGAAGTGGATGTCGAGTAGCTACAAGTATATTCGGACGTAATTCTACATAGAAGCGTGCGTTCTCCCGTTCCGTTTATTTGGCCGGGGCGGGTGATGTTAGAATTAACAATATGGAAGCTGCGCGCATGGAACAGTATTCGAAGGCGGTACCCGCACCGGAGGTTACCGTATCTTCGCTTATAGAGAAGGTGGCCGCTTACGGCCCGGACGGCTCCGAGGAGCTCATAGCGGGTGCCTACGGCACGGCCTACGCGGCCCACCGGGGGCAGACCCGCAAGAGTGGGGAGCCTTTCGTCTATCATCCGCTGGCTACCGCCAACATCCTCGCGGATTTGAACCTCGACCCGGTGACCATCGCCGGGGCGCTCTTGCACGACGTGTTGGAGGACACCGACGTGGACAAGGAAGAGCTCTCGCGTCGTTTCGGGGACGAGGTCGCTGAGATCG
>JBBPZK010000186.1:0-6193 GCA_038199155.1 Rubrobacterales bacterium
AACATCGAGGGAATAGACATCGAGGAGCTTGTCGCTGTGGGTCGGGCGCTGATCGAGGAAAAGCCGCGTACCGCCAGGGAGCTTGGTAAGCTGTTGCAGGAGCGCTGGGCCGACCGCGATCCCGCCTCACTCGCCCGCGCCATACGCCACCTGTTACCGTTGGTCCAGGTGCCTCCCCGTGGAGTTTGGGGAAAGAATGGGCAGACTACCCACACCACTGCCGAGACCTGGCTCGGCCGAACTCTGGATCCCGAACCCTCGCTAGAGGAGATGATCTTACGCTACCTCGGGGCGTTCGGGCCGGCGAGCGTCAAGGATGTACAGACCTGGTCGGGCCTGACCGGACTGCGAGACGTGGTAGAGCGGCTGCGGCCACGCCTGTGTTCCTTCCACGACGAGCACGGCAAGGAGCTATTCGACTCGTTCGACTCCCCAAGGCCCGACCCGGACACACCCGCCCCGCCACGCTTCCTGCCGGCGTTCGACAACCTGATCCTGTCCCACGCTGATAGGACTCGCATCATCGCCGACGATTACCGCAGGGTGCTCGCCTCCAAAAACGGCATGGTTCCAGCCACCGTGCTCATCGACGGCTTCGTCAAGGGAACGTGGAAGGCAAAGCGAACCCGCGAGAAGGCTACACTCAAGATCGAACCGTTCGAGAAATTATCCAGACAGGACCGCGACTCTTTAACCGAGGAAGGCGAACGTCTCGTCCACTTCATCGAGGAAGACGCGAAACATCACGAGATACGGTTCGAGGAGTAGGTCTTGCACGATGCCGTGTCCGGGTTGCAAGGCTCTGTTAGGAATGCGATACTAGCGCCTCATATGAAGGTGGATTCTAACAACGTGCGTTTCTCTCTAGTCATCCTACGACTAACCAGGGTGGCCGCCGGGCGAATTATCCGCTCCGGTCTCTAACCGGGCCGGCGAAGCCAGCCGCCACCAGATACCAGAAGCCGCGACTCTAACTCATCAGTAATCGTAGGAGGACCAACAGCATGCGACAGGTACAAATCTTCGACACGACCTTGCGGGACGGCGAGCAGTCGCCGGGGATCTCGCTCTCCGTGGAGGAGAAGGTAGAGATAGCCCGCCAGCTCGGGCGGTTGCGGGTGGACGTGATCGAAGCCGGGTTCCCGATCACCTCCGAAGGAGACTTCGAGTCTGTCTCCCGCATAGCCGCCGAAGTGAAAGGCCCGACCATCACCGGCCTCGCCCGTATCCACCAGGCGGATATCGAGCGTGCCTGGGAAGCCGTAAAGTGGTCCGAGAAACCGCGCATCCACACGTTCGTCGGCACCTCGGACCTTCACATAGAGCACCAAATGCGCTCCAACCGGAAGGACATCCTGGCCGGCGCCGGTGAGGCCGTGCGCTTCGCCAAGAGCCTCTGCCCGGATGTGGAGTTCTCCCCGATGGACGCAACGAGGACGGACATCGGATACCTGGCCGAAGTCGTCGCGGCGGCGGTCGAAGCCGGGGCCGACGTCGTCAACATCGCCGACACGGTCGGCTACACGACGCCGATCGAGTTCTCGGAGTTCCTGAGAGAGTTGCAGGAGCGAGTACCGCAGCTCAAGGAGCGGATCCTCTCGGTGCACTGCCACGACGATCTGGGGCTCGCGGTCGCCAACTCGCTGGCCGGCGTGCAGGTCGGGGCCGGTCAGGTGGAGGTGGCGGTAAACGGCATCGGGGAGCGGGCCGGGAACGCCTCGCTTGAGGAGGTCGTGATGGCGCTCGTGACGCGTGGAGATCATTACGACGCCAAAGTCGGGGTCGAGACCCGACAGATCGCCAACACCTCGCGTCTGGTCTCGAACATGACCGGATACGAGGTGCCGCCGAACAAGGCCGTCGTCGGTCGCAACGCCTTTTTGCACGAGTCCGGGATACACCAGGACGGCGTCCTGAAGGACCGGAGGACGTTCGAGATCATGCAGCAGAAAGACATCGGGCTCGAAGGCACTAACATCTTCCTCGGCAAACACTCCGGCCGACACGCCCTCAAGGAAGCCCTCGAAGAACTCGGCTATACCGTGGAGGGAGAGGTCCTGAAACGGGCGTTCGTCCGCTTCAAGGAGATCGCCGACCACAAGAAAACCGTCACCGTCGCAGACCTCGAAGCGATAGCAGCCGACGAGGTGGGCTCCTTTGAAGGCAAGTTCGTACTCGACTCGTTCCGGGTGGTCGCCGCCACGGGACGCCAGAGCCGGGCGGCCGTCACGATCTCCCACGCCGAGCGCGGCATCTTCGAGGCAGAGGCGGAAGGCGACGGGCCGGTCGACGCGGTCTTCAGGGCCGTGGACGCGGCGACGAACATCAAGGGTCGCCTGACGGATTTCCGCATAGACGCGGTCACCGGTGGCAAGGATGCCCTCGGCGAAGTCCGCGTCTCGGTGGAGTTCGAGGGCAACGAGTACGCGGGGAGAGGCTTGAGCCAGGACGTGGTCGAAGCGGCGGCCCGCGCCTATGTCCGTGCGGTCAACGTCTACACGGCCGGCAGGGTCGAGGCCGAATGGGTAACGACGCCATAATCGAGGCCAGGTTTCCAAGCTACGAGCGCCTCGACGGCGCGGCCCCGGTTTTCTACCCGTCCGAGATGCGCGACGGGGCGGAGGAAGCGCGGCGACTGCTAGATACCGGCGTCGAAGCCCTCTCAGAGGTGCTCGGGGTGGAGCCGCCGGAGATCGAAGCGCTGCTGATCGCGGAGGCTGACTGGAACGGGGCGCCGCGAGAGAGCCTGCGGGCCTACCCGTATGGGCTCCCATACTTCACCCGCTCCGTGCGGCCGCCGGCGCTCGTGCTGCCGGAAGATATCACGACGGATATAACACCTCGCACGGAAGCGACCGCTCCACTGGTCCTCTGGCACGAGTTGGCCCACGCGTTCTTGCTGCGCGAGGATATCGTTAAGACACCAACCTGGCTCGGGGAGTTCGTGCCCCAGGCCTCGGCGGTGATCGTCGCCCACAGAGCCGGTCAGCCGCTCGCGGAGCACCTGGCGGAGATCGAAAGAGAGCCCGGCTTCACCATCCGCACCTTCAAGGGACCGGCGGACGCCGGCCGACAGATGGCTTTTCAGAACCTGCTACTCTCTTTAGGCGCCGCGGCCCTCGGCCAATTAGGGGAAGGTTTTCTCGGGCGGCTGGTCCACTCTTTGTGGGATGAGACGAAGATAGTAGACGAGGCACGGGCGGTCGAGCTTCTGGCCGGCTCTCTGGGTCTTGACGGGCGCGAGTGGCTGGAGTCGAGACCGGAATTTTAGGAGGAGAGATGCGCGATTCTTTTAACATCCTGCTGTTGCCGGGTGACGGCATCGGGCCGGAGGTAGTAGAAGCCGCTCGGACGGTCATGGACGTGGCGGCGGAGCACTTCGGGGTGGAGATAAATTATGAGGAGCGGGAGATCGGGGCGACAGCGATCCGCTCGGAAGGAGAACCAGTCTCCGACGAGACGCTCGAAAGGGCCAAAGCCTCGGACTCCGTCCTGCTCGGGGCCGTTGGGCATCCGGACTTCGATAATGCTCCGGTTCGTCCCGAAGCCGGGCTCCTCAAGATCCGCAAGGCACTGGGGGCGTTCGCAAACCTGAGGCCCGTCGTGGCGCTCCCGGCGCTGCTCTCGGCGTCCACCCTAAAGCCGGAGGTGGTTACGGGCGTTGATGTCCTGATCGTACGAGAGCTGACCGGCGGCGCCTACTTCGGCGATAAAGAGGAAGGGGACGAGCGGGCCAGCGATCTCTCCGTGTATACGCGGGAGGAAATAGAGCGGGTGGCGCGGGTCGCGTTCGATGCGGCGCGGCGGCGTAAGAGGCGGCTCACGTCCGTGGACAAGGCGAACGTGATGGCGACGGGCCGGTTGTGGCGCAAGGTCGTCTCGGAGGTCGCGGAGGAGTACGAGGACGTCGAGTTGGATCACGTACTGGTAGACGCGGCGGCGATGTTCCTGATCCGGGACCCAAAGAGGTTCGATGTGATCCTGACCGAGAACCTATTCGGCGACATCCTCTCCGACGAAGCGGCGATGCTCCCCGGCTCCATGGGCATGCTCCCGAGCGCGTCTCTGGGAGATCCCGGCAAGCCCGGCATCTTCGAGCCGGTCCACGGCTCCGCCCCGGACATCGCCGGGCAGGAAGTCGCAAACCCCTACGCCACCATCCTCTCGGTCGCGATGATGTTCCGCCACTCTTTGGGAAGACCGGACATAGCCGGGGCCATCGAGCAAGGTGTCTCCGTGTCGCTCGAAGCAGGCTTTTTGACAAAGGACCTGGGCGGGGACAAGACGACCGGAGAGGTAACGCTGGCCGTCAGTCGCTGGACGGCCGCCGGGGAAGGAGTAGCCTAGATCATGAGCATAAAACTTTTCGACACGACGCTGCGGGACGGAACCCAGCGCGAGGGCGTCAGCCTCACCACCGAGGATAAAGCTCGGATAGCCCGCGAGTTGGACTCACTCGGACTCAACTACATAGAAGCAGGCTTCCCGGCCTCGAACCCGAAAGACCTGGAGTTCTTCGAGAGCTTCGACGCAACAGAGCTGCAAAACGCGAAGCTCGTAGCCTTTACCCGCGCCCGCCGTCCGAACGGACGGGCGGAGGACGACCCGGCGGTTACGCTCCTCCCCCACCTCTCGGCGCCCGTTGCCTGCATCGTCGCCAAGGGCTGGAAGATGCACGTCGAGAAGGTATTGCGGACGACGCCCCAGGAGAACATCGAGTCCGTGAAGGATACGGTCTCCTATCTCGCGGAAGCCGGCAAAGAAGTTATCTTCGACGCCGAGCACTACTTCGATGGGTTCAGGGACGACGCGGAGTATGCGCTCTCCGTGCTGCGGGCGGCGGCTGAATCCGGGGCGACTACTCTCGTCCTCTGCGACACCAATGGCGGAACGCTACCGACCGAACTGAAGGCGGTAGTAGCGCGTACGGTGCGGGAGTTTCCCGATGTGGAGGTCGGCATCCACACTCACAACGACTCCGGCTGTGGGGTGGCGAACGCGCTCGCGGCGGTCGAGGCGGGGGCGACGCACGTTCAGGGAACGGTCAACGGCGTCGGGGAGCGGTGCGGCAACTGCGACCTGGTTACAACTATCGCAAACCTGCAGCTCAAGATGGGCCTTGCGGTAGTGGACGACGAGAAGTTGCGGCGTCTCACCGAGTCCTCCAACTACGTCTCCGAGCTAATGAACCTGACACCGGATACACACCGGCCTTTCGTCGGGAGGAGCGCCTTCGCCCACAAGGGCGGGTTGCACGTGGACGGCATCTCCAAAGACCCTGCGACCTACGAGCACGTGGCGCCCGAGTCCATAGGTAACGTGCGCCGCACGCCGGTTGGGGAGTTATCCGGGAAGAATTCCATCCGGGCAAAGGCGGAGGAGTTGGGGATCGAAACGGGAGACGCCACAGAGATACTCTCCGCCATAAAGCAGCGCGAGTACGAGGGGTATCACTACGAGGCGGCCGACGCTTCGCTCGCGCTGCTCATCGGGCGGACTATGGGTGAGGATCAGCCGCTCTTCGAGTTGGAGACGTTCCGCATTATCACGGACAAACGGGCGGATGGTGAGGCGAAGACCGAGGCGACTATAAAGCTATTCGTTCGGGGGCAGCGTGTGATCTCAACAGCCGAAGGCAACGGTCCCGTTAACGCTTTGGATAAAGCTCTGCGCGAAGCCATCGGGCCGCACTATCCGGAGCTGCGGGAGATCCACCTGAGCAACTACAAGGTCCGAATCCTGGACGAGCACCGCGCAACCGCCGCCACGACCCGCGTCCTCATAGACTCAACCGACGGCAAGCGTGTCTGGGGCGCGGTCGGAGTCGGCGAGAACATCATCGAAGCCTCCTGGCAGGCGCTCGTGGACGGCCTGGAGTACGGCGTTGGCGGAAAAGCCTAAGATGTAGTGAGTCCCACACCGCATCACACCTTCGTCTTTTGTCTCGTATTGGTGGGCTAATGCTATGCGAATAGAGAGGACTGAAGTCTTCGTTGCCTGGTGATCCTCTCGTAGATGAGTCTTCTAGCATTGATCCCCATCTTCGGGGTATGATGTTCGTAACGAGATGTGAATCGCTGCGGTGAACCGTTGCGTTCATATAGTTTCTCACTAATACAGTGTTAGTCATAATGATTGAGCCTTTATGCCGTATCCGCAATGCTCGAAGAAGCCGTGGGCATCCTCGGCGCTG
>JBBPZK010000187.1:0-5869 GCA_038199155.1 Rubrobacterales bacterium
CCAGGCTACCACTTCCGAAAAATTCATGGCTCTCCTATCGTGAGTGGACTGCTGATGCCCTCGAAGAGAATCAATGGTTGTGGCGCGGGGTTTTGGAGGCGACTTTCCGGTACTTCAGCGCCGCTTCCAGGACACCGCCGTCGTCGAGCTGGCTTACTGAGTCGCGGTAGATTTCCTGCCAGGGCGTGTGGTTCTCCGGGATTGGCGGAGTTTCATCTTCCTGTTTGCGGCGTTCGATCTCTTCCTCGGATACCAGAGCGTCGCAGCGTCCGGTATTCAGGTCTATGCGGATCGTATCTCCGGTTCGTAACCAGGAAAGTCCGCCTCCAGCGGCGCTTTCGGGCGCTGCGTGGAGGATAGAGGGACTGTCGGAGGTGCCGGATTGGCGGCCGTCGCCGATGGTCGGAAGGGTGGTAATGCCGCGCTTCAGGAGTGCGTCCGGGGGCTGCATGTTGACGACCTCCGCCGAGCCCGGCCATCCTATAGGACCGGACCCGCGCATCACGAGTATGCTTCGTTCGTCGAGGTTCAGGTCCGGGTCATTGATGCGTGAGTGGTAGTCTTCCGCGCCGTCGAAGACGACCGCGCGGCCCTCGAAGACGTTCTCTTTGCCGGGTTCCTGGAGGTAGCGGGAGCGAAACTCGTTGGAGATTACGCTGGTCTTGATGATCGCGAAATCGAAGAGGTTGCCGGAGAAGACCAGGGAACCGGCCCGCTCTTGTAGGGGATTTTCGTAGGGGGTGATCATCTCCCGATCCGTACTTTCGCGCCCCGCCACGTTCTCGGCCAGTGTCCGGCCGGTGACGGTCCGTACCTCGCCCTCGATCCTGCCCGCCTTCAAAAGCTCCGTCAGGAGGGCCGGCACGCCTCCTGCACGGTGAAACCGCTCGCCCAGGTACTCTCCGGCGGGTTGCATGTTCACGAGCAGCGGCACGTCGTAGCCGTGGGACCAGTCGGAGGGCTCTATCTCCACCTCCGCGTGCCGCGCCATCGCCATAATGTGCGGCTGGGCGTTGGTCGAGCCTCCCAGGGCCGTGACGGCGACGATGGCATTCAGGAAGGACTCGCGCGTCAGGATCTTCGATGGACGCAGGTCCTCGTGGGCCATCTCTACTATGCGGCGGCCGGTCTCGTAGGCCATCTGACCTCGTTCGCGGTAGGGAGCGGGGATCATGGCGCATCCCGGCAGCGAGAGGCCGAGTACTTCGGCCACGGAGTTCATGGTGGAGGCGGTCCCCATCGTATTGCAGTGTCCGGCCGAGTTCGCAGAGGCGAGCGCCGCGTCGAAGAACTGCTCCTCGTCGATCTCACCGGCTGCCAGGCGACGCCGGCTCTTCCAGATCACGGTCCCCGAGCCAACCAACTCACCCTCGAAGTACCCGTCGAGCATCGGCCCACCGGAGAGGACGATGGCCGGGATATCTACGGTGGATGCGGCCATGATACCGGCCGGCGTCGTTTTGTCGCAGCCGGTTGTGAGCACCACGGCGTCTATGGGGTAACCGTAAAGGACCTCCACCAGCCCCAAGTAGGCGAGGTTCCGGTCGAGGGCAGCGGTCGGCCGGCGGCAGTTCTCGAAAATAGGATGTACCGGAAACTCCATCGGGACTCCGCCCGCGTCCCGGATACCGTCCCGCACGCGGCGCGCGAGCTCCAGGTGGATTCGGTTGCAGGGCGAGAGGTCGCTGCCGGTCTGGGCGATGCCGATAATAGGCTTCCCGGAACGCAACTCGCCCGGCGTGAGCCCGTAGTTCATGAACCGCTCCAGATACAGCGCAGTCTGGTCCATACGCTCGGGGTCGTCGAACCAGTCGCGCGACCGGAACCGGCGTGCTGGCCGGACGGTATCATCGGTCATAGAAGCCCCCCTTCTCGTGCCGGCTTCAAGACGATCGTAGACACCCGCTCCCCTCCGCCATCTTCTACACCGGAGGTGTGGCGGTAGAAGTTTTGCCGAGAGCCTGTAGCGCCGTCGGGACCATCGTCAACTCTGGGACGTAAGCGCGGGGCGGCAGGGTTGCCAGGAAGAGACAGGCCGAGGCTACATCCTCCGGTTTGAGGGCGTTGTCGCGGACTTCTTTCGGGGGCGGTTCGGGGCGGTTGTCCAGGATGGGAGTATCTACGATGCCGGGGTTGATCGAGCTGAAGCGAACACCGTTTACGTGTTCCTCGAAGCCAGCCGCGTGTGCAAGCTCGGTCATCCCGGCCTTCGACGCCTGGTAGGCCGGCCCGGAGGCGTCCGGCCAGCGTCCGGAGACGCTGCTGACTAGGACAACTAGCCCTTGGGAGGTCCGCAGGTAAGGGAGCGCGGCCCGGATCGCATAGAACGCGCCGGAGAGGTTCACGGAGATCATCTGGTCCCAACCTTCGGCCGTGAGCTGCTCCAGCCGCCGCTCCGGGAAGTTCATCCCCGCCGCGATGACCATCACGTCTATTCCGTCGGACTCCCCCACCTCCTCGACCGTCCCCCGGACAGCCTCCCAATCCGAGATGTCCAGCGCGTGTGCCGTCACGGATCTCTCCTCCACGCCCTCCTCTATCGCCTCGCGGCGGCGGGCGGCGGCGTGGACGGTGGCGCCGGAGTCGGCGAAGAGCTTGGCCGTTTCGAGACCGATGCCGCTGCTCGCCCCGATCACGAACGCCGTCTTGCCCGAGAGAGTCCCTTCCGCCATTACTCCCCGACCTCCGCGAGAAAGACTTTTATCTGGGTGGATGGTCCTTTCGCCAGGTCCGCGAAAGCCTCCGGCCCTTCCTCCAGCGGCAGAACCGGCGGCAAATCCCCTATACCGGCCTTGCCTTCTACGAGCCACCGCAAAGCTTGCTCGTAGTCTTCGGCGGTGTAGGCGTAGGAGCCCTGGAGGGTTACCTGGTTCCGCACCACGTCGTGGAAACCGAGCGTCGTGTCATCGTCGTGTAAACCTATGTAGACAACCCTTCCTCCGGGACGAACCAACTCCAGCGCCGCCCGGCGCGTGACCTCTGCACCGACGGCGTCTATCACGAGGTCCGCACCAAGAGCCTCGGTTGGCTCCTCCAGAGCCTCGCGGACCTCGTCGGCCGAAGCGTAGGCGGCGCTGGCTCCGAGTCCGAGCGCCTGATCCCGCCGGCCCTCGTGGGGCTCGACGACGTATACCTCGGGTGCGCCGTCGAGCACCGCTGCCTGGAGGCACATCAGCCCGATGGTCCCTCCTCCTATGACCACCGCGTGCTCCACAGGGTCACCGGCCAACCCAAGACGCGCGGCGTGGACCCCGTTCGCCAGGGGCTCGGCCAGGGCACCCATGCGCGAGTCGACACCTTCCGGCAGCGGGTAGACATTCGTCTCCGGGGCGAGCGTGTATCCGGCGAAGCCTCCGGGAGAGTGGATGCCGATGAGCTTACGGTTCGGGCATAGGTTCGTGTACCCGGCGCGACACAGGCGGCACGTCCCGTCCGAGGTGAGCGGGTTGACGGCCACGACGCGCCCCAAAAGGTCCCCGTCAACTCCTTCGCCAACTTCGGTCACGGTTCCGGCGAACTCGTGGCCCATGACGAGGGGTGGGGTCCGGTTGCCCATCTTGCCGAGGTAGCCCTCTATCTCCGAGCCACAGATACCGGTAGCGGTTGGCCGAACTATTACCATGCCCGGCTCGATAGTGGGCTCGGAAGCCTCCTCCACCGACATCTTTTCCGGGCCGTTCCACACCAGGCTTTTCATCGTTTCGTCCTCCTATCTACTGTGCTGGTTCGGTCGTTTCCCAACTGCTGCCGGCACACTTTGCCAATAAACTTTATCTTATGCTTGCTGGGAGGCGACGGGGACGCTTTCGTCCGGGGCGCTCACGGTTTCCTTCATCATTGCTATGGGGATGAGAGCCAGAAGACAGGCGCCGGCGAGCATTACGTAGTCCCAGGTAAAGCCGAAGTGGGCGACAAAGTATCCAGCCACCGGCGCGACCACGAAGCCGGAGATGCCCAGGGCTATGCCGATCATGAGCCCCATCCCGGAGGAGGCGGAGTTTGGGACGGAGTCGAGCACCAGCGCGTAGGCAACCGGGAAAGGCGCGTTTCGGAAGAGGCCCCATCCGAGCAGGATGATCCAGGCGAGCGTCCCGGAGGAGATGAAGATCATCGCCAGCACGGTCACGGCCCAGCCGACGGCGAGTATGTTGAGCGAGAACTTGCGGCCGGCATGGTCAGAGACCGTACCCCACACTATCTGGCCGATCCAACCGGTGATCCCGGAGGCTCCCGAGACAACGGCGGCGGAGGCGAGCGAGAGGCCGACATCTCTGGTTAGTTGCAGCGTAAGGAAGGAGACCACGCCGGTCTCGGCCCACAGGAAGAGGAAGATCATCGCCACGGAGAGCATCACGTTGCGGTGGGAGAACGCCTCGGTTATCTTGCCCACCGGGCTCTCGAACCGCTGCGCCCGGACCTCGCTCTCTTCGAGCGACGGCGTCATGCGGCGCTCACGGATCCAATCGTTGATCTTCTTGAGGTTGCCTTTCCTGGCGATCAAAGCCTGTATCACCACTATCGGGATGGCGATGAGCGGTATGAACAGGAAAGCCTCCCGCCAGGTGGCCGCGGCCAGGACCGCGCCGATTAGTACCGGCCCCAAAAACTGGCCGAACGGAAATCCGGTGTGATGCGTGCCAACCGCGAACCCCCGGTCCTCTTTCTGCCACCACTCACCGACCATCGCCACGTTGACCGGCTCCATCCCGCCGGTCCCCATCCCCATGATGACCCGCCAGAACGCGAAGAACCCCAGCGTCCTCGTGAACGCCGTCGCGACAGCCGCGACCACCGCCACCAGGACCGCGAAACCCCACGTCCACGCCCGCCGGGGCCCCCTGCCCAGACCGTCACCCAGAGCCCCCAGAGCGATGGCGCCCACGGCGGTGCCGACAAAGCTCAGGGAGATGAGAAAGCCGCCGGAAGTGGGGCTCAGGTTGAAGTCTTTCAGGATGGCGGGCAGCACGGTAGGGAGAATCGCCCGGTCTATGGAGATGATCAAGATGGCCCCGGTCGTCACCAACAACATCCACCACGAGAGCGGATGCGCCCGCGGTACATACCTCCCGACACCCTGCCTACTGCTGTTCACCACTTCCTCCTCCATCCCCAATAGAGTCTGGCTTTGTACTCAACGTCAAATGTAGCAACATCCATATCCAGCTATCCAGCATCGGCGCGAGTCACTTCGGCGCGTAGCGGTCCGGGTCCTGGAAAACGTCTATGACGCAGGTCCCGGCTTCGAGTCGGGCCGAGTGCTCTTCTCCGGCTCCGATGTCGTAAGTTTCGCCGGGCTCGTAAGCGGCATCATTTCCGTCTATGCTCAGGTGGAGGCGTCCGGTGACTACTATGCCCCATTGGGCGCCGTGGGAGTGAGGCGGCACCTCGAACTCCTCTTCAGCCTGAAAGAATACCGTCTGGCCGCGCGGGCCAGAGAGTAGGCGTCCTTCGAGTCCGGTGAACGGCGTGTCTACCTGGGGGAGGGCCTGGATCCAGGCCGCAAACGGATTGCTCATGCTTTCTCCTTTCCCCGAACCCCGTTCTCCGGTTGCCGTTCGGGTCCGTCACCATCGGATATCCCATCTTTACTCCAGATGGCGTGGGCTGAGGAGATCTCACGGGCGGCTTCCACCACCAGCTTCCCGGCCTCCTCCCGAACACCTCCGCGCATCCGGAACTCGGGGGCGGAAATGCTGATCGCCGCCGCGCAACGCCTCCCGACATCGTAGATCGGCGCAGCCACGCACCTCACCTCGTCATCGCACTCCCCCTCATCCACCGAGTAACCACACCCGCGCGTCTCTACAAGCTCTTTCCTCAGAGCATCCGGGTCCGTTATTGAGAAGGCGGTGCGCGCTTCCAGCTCTCC
>JBBPZK010000188.1:0-4559 GCA_038199155.1 Rubrobacterales bacterium
CTCCGCGCTCCTCGACCCGCTCCGCAAGCTCCCGCGTAACGACCGGCGATATGGTGCTCATGTCCACGATAAGAGCGCCTTCTTTCACTCCCTCAAGCATGCCGTTTTCGCCGGTCAACACTTCCTCTACCTGCGGCGAATCCGGGAGCATGGTGATTACGATGTCACTCTGTTCGGCCACCTCTTTCGGGCTTTCGGCTACTTCAACTCCGTCTCCGGCAAGCTCTTCAGCCTTCTCGCGGGTGCGATTGTAGAGGACCAATTCGTGGCCCGCCTCGATGAGGTTCTTAGCCATCGGCCCGCCCATGATCCCGAGCCCTACAAATCCTACTTTCTCAGCCATAGAAATGCTCCTCTCAGTAAATCTTCAACTCAGAGACCGGCACGTCCTTGTCTCGCAGCTCTTTCGGCAACCAGCCGAAGCTCTCCTCGGTCGTCTCCGTCGTAGGGTTGTACTCAAGGCCGACGTAGCCATCGTAGCCAAGCTCTTCCAGAGCTCCGAGGACGTATGGGTAGTGGATCTCGCCGGTCCCAGGCTCCCCGCGCCCCGGCGAGTCGGCGATCTGGACGTGACCGATGTAGCCGATGTGCTCCCGCAGCTTGGCGACGAGGTTCCCCTCCATCCGCTGCATGTGATAAAAGTCGTGTTGTATCGTAACATTGCCACGGTTCAGGCTCTTTACAAACCCGACCGCCTCGTCCATGGTGTGTATTAGGTAAGGGCCGTTCTCGAAAGTGTTGACCGCCTCTACCACGACTTCCACACCGGCTTCAAGCGCGGCATCCGCTGCGAACCCTACGTTCTCGCGGGCCAGCGAGAGTTGCTCCTCCCGGTCCATCCTCTCGATTTCGTGTCCGAGCAAGATGTTCATCTTTACGCAGCCTAGAGACCGCGCCAGTTCCAGAGCCACCGGCACGTTCTCCCGGAACTGCTCCGTCTTGCCGGGATCGCTGACCAGACCCCGCTCTCCGCCGGGCATGTCCCCCGCGTCGAAGTTGAAGAGTGCCACCGTCAGGCCGGACTCTTTTACCGCGTTCTCGACAGATCCGAGGTCCTCGTCCGAAGGCCACCAGAACTCCACCGCCCCGAAACCGGCCTCGACCGCGCGTCCGAAACGCTCCAGAAACGGCGCTTCTTTGAACATAATAGAAACGTTCGCGCTGAACCTCACCCTAACCAACACCTCCGATAGTCCCTCTTACAAAAACACAAAAACAAAGCCCCACGCATTTATTAGCACACCGCCGGTAGAGACTCGCCCCTGTATTCCACATTATGGAAAACATCCTCTTATTAGAAAGTCTCCAGTGCTTCCGAGAGGTCGGCGGCGATGCGTTTGATGTGCGACACGAGATCTTCGACCCGGCGGCTTTCGAGGCGGCTGGCCGGGCCGGAGAGGCTTATGGAAGCGAAGATCTCACCATCCGGCCCGAAGATGGGAGCTGCCAGGCACCGCACCCCGTCCTCTTGCTCGCCGTAGTCTATGGCGTAACCCTGACGCCGAATTCGTCGCAGCTCTTCACGCAATTGCGAGGGGTCCGTTATCGTGGTCGCGGTGTAACGGGACAGTCCCGCGCGGCCGATCACGAACTCCAGGAGACGCGGCGGTTGGTAGGCCAACAGCACTTTGCCGGTTCCGCAGGAGTGGAGCGGGACCCGGTTGCCCGGCTCGGTGAAGATCCTCAGCATCCTGGTCTTTGGGGCGGCCTGTTCGACGTACATGACGGAGTTCTGTTCCAGGATCGCCAGGTTCGCCGTCTCCCGGCTCACCTCGGCAAGCTCTTCGAGGAACGGGAGAGCCAGGGGCCCGAGCCGCTCGCGGGCAGTGATCGCCATGCTCAGGGACTTCAAACCCAGGCCGTACCTCCGGGTCTCCTTGTTGCGGTGCACGTAGCCCCGCGACCCGAGCGTGGAGAGCAGCCGGTGGACCGTTCCGGCAGACAGGCCGGTCGCATCCCCGATCTCACTGACCCCGAGCTCATCCTCCGATCTCCCCAAAAACTCCAAAATGTCCAACGTCCGCTCCACCGACTGGACCCCGACCCGCCGATCTTTTACCCTACCCTTCACTTCGGCCATAATTCACCTACTCTCCTCGACAGTCCACCTCCCGAAGAATAACCAAAAACTTCTGCCGGTGCATCACTCACGAAGATGTGTTTTCCACATCGCGGAAAGCACATCTTGTCTTACCAAAGTGCCGTGTAGCACAATTGATCTCATCGGCAGGTATTGGGAATGTTTGAGCGGAAAGGAGGAGCCATGACAACCATGAACGTTATGGATGCGGTGGTGAAAGTGATGGAGGACGAAGGCGTAGAGGTCGCCTTCGGGGTACCGGGGGCGGCGATTTTGCCCTTGTACAAGGCGTTGAGCAAGTCCGGGCAGATAAAGCACTACTCCGTGCGGCACGAAGAGGGTGGCACGCACGCGGCCGATGGATACACGCGGGTTACGGGGAAGGTCGGCATCAACATCGGGACTTCGGGGCCGGCTGGAACGAACATGATCACCGGCCTCTACACTTGCATGGCCGACTCGATATCCCAGATCTGCATTACCGGCCAGGCTCCCACCACCGTGCTGCACAAAGAGGCTTTTCAGGCGGTGGATATCGTGGAGATCGCCAAGCCCGTTACCAAGTGGGCCGTGCAGGTCAAAGAGCCGGGGCAACTCGTTTGGACCTTCCGGGAGGCATTTCGTATAGCGCAGGAAGGCCGTCCCGGTCCGGTCCTCATAGACCTGCCGCTCGACGTGCAGAAGGCCGAGGTAGAGGTGGACTTTGACCCGCGCCGCGGCGGTCCCTTGCACTTCGAGAAGCCCGAGCCGCGGCCGGACGCCATCCAGCAGGTCATAGAGATGATCCTGGAGGCCGAACGTCCGGTCCTTATGCCCGGCGGCGGGACCATCATAGCGGACGCTTCGGAGGAGTTGGTGGATCTTGCGGAGTACCTGCAAGTTCCGGTAAGCCCGACATACATGGGCAAGGGCGTGATCCCAGAAGACCATCCCCTCTACATGGGCATCGTTGGGTTGCAGACCAGCCAACGCTACGCCAACGCGCTCTTCCTCGAAAGCGACCTGGTCGTCGGCATCGGCAACCGCTGGGGCGACCGGCACACCGGCGAACTCGACGTTTACCGGGGCGACAGGAAGTTCGTCCACATAGACATAGACCCGCGCCAGCTCGGGCGTGTCTTTCCGCCGAACCTCGCCGTCGTCTCTGACGCGAAGCTGGCCCTGGAGGCGATGCGCGAAGTCGCCGGCAACATGACCCCGGAGCAGGAACCGGACGAGTGGGTCGAGCGGGTGGACGAGCTACGCTCCACGATGCTCCGCAAGACCAACTTCGACGACGCGCCGGTAAAGCCGCAGCGGGTCTACCAGGAGATCAACGAGTACTTCGACCGGGACACCGTATTCGTAACGGCGATCGGCCTGTACCAGATCTTCGGCGGCCAGTTCCAGAAGACCTACAAGCCTCGCCACTACCTCTGCTGCGGGCAAGCCGGCCCGCTCGGGTGGGAAGTCCCGGCGTGCATCGGGGTCAAGCTCGGCCGGCCGGACAAGACCGTGGTCGGGGTGGTCGGCGACTACTCGTTCCAGTTCCTGATGGAGGAGATCGCCGTGGCCTGCCAGTACAAGGTGCCCTACGTGCTCGTGATGCTCAACAACGCCTACATGGGCCTCATTCGCCAGGGCGAATTGAACTACGACATGAACTACGCCGTGGACATCGCCTACGACGGACCGGACAGCGAGTACGGCATAGACAACGTAAAGGTCATGGAGGCGATGGGCGCCCTGGGACGCCGGGTCGAGAAGCCGGAGGACATACAGGAAGCCCTGGATTGGGCGGTGCAGGCCAGCGAAGAGCGCGGGGTTCCGGCGCTCGTGGAGATCATGTGCGAGCGGGAGACAAACGCCGCGATGGGCCTCTCAATAGACAAAATCAACGAGTATGAGCCTATCCTCGACGGCGCGAGGGAGATGGCCGGGCAGATCGTAGGCGGCGTCCCGGAGAGAGACTAGCGGCTTTGATAACCCTTACGCTAACTTTATTCCACAAAGCGGAAAATCCTCTTTACATAGTAGTCGGTTTCTGTAAGCATTGAATTTGGTAAAGGGAAAGGAGAATACCGTGACGGAAGAAGGATCTCCCGAAGTAGACGGAGGGCGCCGTAGTGAGGAGCCCGAGGCGATAGCGAAAGCCAGCGCCTCTGCTGATAGCAATGTAGACTGGGCGGAGGTGGCGCAGTACCCAGCCTTCAGCGCCTTGATGTCTACCAAGGTCCGATTCCTCGTCCCATTGGTTGTTATATCTGTGGGGTTCTACCTGGGAGTAACGCTACTCGCCGGCTTGGCTCCGGACTTTACGGGTCAGCTAGTCATTGGGCCACTCAACGTCGGCTACCTCTTGGTGTTCGCCGCATACATAGTGGCCTGGGTTGCCGCGCTCGTCTACGTCCACGTCGCGAACCGCGACTTCGATGCTATGGCCACTAACGCCATCTCCGAACTCGAGGAGCACCAAGCACAAAGAAGGGAGGATGCATGA
>JBBPZK010000189.1:0-10276 GCA_038199155.1 Rubrobacterales bacterium
AAAAAAGAGTTGCGGGCGCTCGACGAGCACGTCAGGGAGATGATGCCGGGGTGGAGCATTGCGTCCAGGGTGCCGGTCGTTGCGGTTGGTGGCTCGGCGCGGGCGATGGTGAAGATCACACGGGACGAACTAACGGTGGAGAGGCTTCGAAAGCTGGCGGAGGAGGTCTGTGAGGTTCCTTCGGCTATTGTGGCGCGGGAGAACGGGCTGGCGCCCGAGCGGGCGCGGGTCCTGCCGGCGGCGATCACGACGCTCGCGGCGATCCTGGAACACTTCGAAAAGCCGGGGCTGACCGTGGCCCGAGGTGGCCTCAGGGAAGGAACCGTACTCGCGCTCGCCGCCGGAGAGCTGAAGGGAGCTGAGGAGTCTTGACCGACACGGTAGGGGTGCAGAGGACGAACCTCTCGGACCCATCCCTGTATTTGAACCGGGAACTCTCGTACCTGTCCTTTATCGAGCGCGTCCTGGCGCAGGCTAGAGATGAGCGTCATCCGCTTCTGGAGAGGATGCGTTTCCTCTCTATCTCCGCGACCGTTCTGGACGAGTTTTTCATGATCCGGGTCTCGGGGTTGCAGCAGCAGGTCGCGGCCGAGCTTCCAAACCCGGTCCCCGACGGCATGACCCCGGAGGAACAGCTCTCAAGCATCCACGACCACACCGAAGAGTTCCTGGCCCTCCAGAGAGAGGTCCTCGAAAAGACACTCCTTCCGGCGCTCAGGGAGGAGGGTATAAACCTCGTCCCTTACGCCAAACTCCGCAAGAAGGAGAAACAGGAGCTTCGGGAGCTTTTCGTCGAGGAGATACTGCCGGTTTTGACGCCGCTCGCTATAGACCCGTCTCATCCGTTTCCGCACATCTCGAACCTCTCGCTGAACTTACTGGCGGTGATCGAAGACAACGGCCGCAAGGTAATGGCCCGGCTCAAGGTGCCGACGACCATCGACCGCTTCCTGCGCCTCTCGGACGAGGGGATGGACCCGGACGGACAGAGACCCGAGGTCCGTCTCGTGAGGGTCGAGGAGGTCCTCGCGGCGAACCTGGATGAGTTGTTTCCCGGCAAGGAGGTCGCGGCGAGCTACGTCTTCCAGGTCACGCGAAACGCAGATTTCGTGATCGAGGAAGATGAGGCGGCGGATCTCCTTCAGGCTATCGAGGACGAGTTGGAGAGTCGCTGGTTCGGCCAGAGCATCCGGCTCGTCGTCACGGAGGGGATGCCGGAGGCGCTTCGCGAGTGGCTGGCGGCAAACCTCGGGATAGAGCCCGGCGCAGTGTACGCCGTCCCGGAGCCGATAGGGCTCGGAGACTACGAGGCGTTGACCCATCTGGACCGCTCGGACTTGCTCTATCCGCCCATAACGCCTCGGGTTCCCGAAGAGATACGGAGCGCCCGCTCCATAACGCAGGCGATCCGTCAAGGGGACGTGCTGCTCTATCATCCCTACGACTCTTTTGCCCCCGTGGTTGAATTCGTGCGGGCGGCCGCCTCGGACCCGGACGTGCTCGCCATCAAGCAGACGCTCTATCGCGTCGGGTCCAACTCCCCGATAGTCGAAGCCTTGTCGGAGGCTCGCGACGAGCAGACTCAGGTCGCGGTTCTGGTCGAGTTGAAAGCCCGCTTCGACGAGCAGCCGAACATAGGCTGGGCGCGCAAGTTGGAGGCCCAGGGCGTACACGTCGCCTACGGCATCGTGGGCCTCAAGACGCACGCCAAGATCTGTCTGGTCGTCCGGCGCGAGGGCTCTGGTCTGCGGCGCTACGTTCACCTCGGGACCGGCAACTACAACCCATCGACCGCCCGGATCTACACGGACTTCTCCTATTTCACCGACGATCCGAACCTCTGCGAAGACGGCTCCGACCTCTTCAATTACCTCACTGGCTATTCTTCCCAGGAAGAATACAATGCTCTGCTCGTGGCTCCCCTGACGATGCGAAAGGGTGTGCTGTACCTGATCGAGGAGCAGACACAGAGGGCAAAGGACGGCCAACCGGCCTCTATCACCTGGAAGATCAACTCTCTTACGGACCCGGAGATCATCGAAGCGCTCTACAAAGCGTCCCAGGCGGGGGTGAAGATAGAACTCATTATCCGGAGCATCTGCTGCCTGAAGCCTGGGATGGAGGGCGTGAGCGAGAACATCCGGGTGGTGTCGTTGGTGGGACGCTTTCTGGAGCACGCGCGGGTCTTCGCCTTCGGGAGCGGCGAGAACGAGAAGATCCTCCTCGGCAGCGCCGACATGATGCAGCGCAACCTCGACCGCCGGGTCGAGCACCTGTTCCCGTTGCGTGAAGAGCGGCACCGCCGGCGCATGCGGCATATCCTTGACCTCCAACTCTCCGATACCGCCAACGGCTGGGAGTTAAAACCCGACGGTTCCTCCGAACGAATACACCCGCCGGAAGGCGAAGACCCTCTCGACAGCCAGGCGATCATGCTGGAAGGCTCCGGCTAGAAAACGCGAGCACGCTCGGGAGAGGAAAACGAATGGAAACTCACGCAAACATACGCATCGGAAAAGCCTTGCGAAAGAGAGCCCCGTGAAGACGCTCTACCTGGTGCGCCACGCCGTTGCCCACTCGCGGGACGTGAACCGCTGGCCGGACGATGGCGAGCGTTCTCTTACCCTCGAGGGAGAACGGAACTTCCGTTTCACGGCCGGGCAACTCGGTCGTATGTTCGGCTGGGTAGACGTTCTCCTGAGCAGCCCTTTTGCTCGGGCGTGGCGCACGGCCGAGGTACTCGACGAAGAGACCAGTTGGCCCGCGCCGGTTTCTTTTCCGGCGCTGGAGCCCGACGTTCCGCCGCACAAGGTAGCCGCAGCCCTCGAAACTTACTCCGACCGTGAGTACATCGTCCTGGTGGGCCACCGTCCCGGCCTGCACGAGCTCGCCTCTTACCTGCTCACCGGCGAGGCCGGTCGTTTGAACCTGGGCTTGAAAAAAGGCGGGGTTGCGTGCTTGCGCTTCGATGGTCTTCCTGGGGCAGGTCTCGCCAAACTGAGTTTGCTGCTGACGCCGAAGTCCCTGCACTCTCTCGCGCAAAGCCCGGATTCGGGTTCGGGCTAGGAGTCTTTTAAGAAGATCTCCGTAAGCATCTCCGGTTTCGGGTAATCTTCGTGGAGGTTGAGCAACGTCAGCTCCACGCGGTCTACCCGGATCTCCCCTATAGGCCAGTCCCGGTAGCGGCTTATGGTCGAGATGATTTCCTCTGGGGCCTTTGTGCCGTTGGGGGCCTGGAAGTAGGCGAGGGTCAGGTGCGGCGGGCCGTGGGGCCTCTCCAACCCGCAGCCCCGGCAGATCTCACGACGAAGTTTCTTCAGCATCCCGTCGTCGTGAGTCTCGACGAACGCCGCGCCTGGAAAAGCGTTTAGGTTCGCGATCTGCACCGGGAAGGACGGAAAGTTCGTCAGAGAGCGTCGGACTCGCCCCTCTATCTCCGCCAGCCACTCGCGCGATATCTCGCCCTTATTCTCCGGCTCCTGGACCAGAAAGCCGAGCAAGAGCAGGGTAATGTGCATGAAGCGATCCGGGTGCAAGGAGACGTATGGCAGCGAGCGGAGTGATTCCTGCAGAGGTTCGAGACGCTCCTGAAAACGGGACACTTCGACAGGGACCATAAAACAAGCCGAAAGCGCGTGCGAATCCTGCCAGCCGGGGTCTTTGTAGCCGCCGAACTCCAGACGACGCCTGGAGCTGAACTCATCCCACACCTCTCCATAGCTCTCATAGCTACCCACGAAGCAACTCTACCAGATCGTTGACTACTATACGAAAGACCCCGGAGTAAAAGAAACGGCCTCTCCGCATGGTTCGTGGAGAGGCCGTTTTTGTGTGAGTCGAATCCCCTAAGAAGTCGAGACCAATTCCCCCTGTACCAGATAGCGCTGGTCGTAGGCCGGCGGGTTGACACAGGTCTGGAGCGTCACCACCGTCTGGCCCGGAATCGGCGCTGTCACGTACGTGTCGTAGGGCGTTACGATGAAGGTTTTGAAGACCCGGTAAGTATAAGTCGTACCGTTCGAGTCGCTCAGGTAGATCATGTCGCCCGCGACCATGTTCGGCAGGTTGGCGAACTGCAGGTAGCTGCCGGTCCCCGCGTACCCGAGGACGTGTCCCGCGATGTACGTGTTTGACCCTGCTTGCCACGGGAAGCCTGTCTGGGGAAGGTGGATGGCACCGTTCTCGAGCGCCGAAGGATCGCTGGTATTCGCCACATAAGAATTGGAGATGCCCATCGCCGGAACCGTCAGATAAATGTCTGAACCGGAAGGAACAGCCGGCGCCGCCGTCGTGGCGGCCTGGCTTGTGGTACCAGGAGTCGTGGCAGCCTGGCTTGTGGTGCCGGGCGTCGTGGCAGCCTGGCTTGTGGTGCCGGGCGTCGTCGCCTCCGTTGTAGTAGCTTGCTGCGATGCGGCCTGGGCAGCAGCGACCTGGTCTCTAGCAGCCTTGTCCTTGGCGACCTTATCTTTGGCAGCTTTTTCTTTGGCGGCTTTGTCCTTTGCCGCTTTCTCCTTGGCAGCCTTATCTTTAGCGGCTTTTTCTTTAGCGGTCTTGTCTTTGGCTGCTTTATTCGTCTGCTTGTCGGCGGCTTTATTGTCGACTGACTTTGGAGCCGAGGCGGTTGTCGGGGGGGTGGCGGCGTTGACTGTTTCGTTGCTCGACTTCAGCACGTTCATCGCGATAAAGAGCGTGATCAGCGCCACGACCGCGACGCCTATGCCGTACAGGAGGGTCCGGCTCCCGAATATTCTCGTTATTCTACCCATGCGTCCTTACCTTTCCTCACGTACTGATTAACATTTCGGACCGTGTTGCTCCCGTCAAGAGCTACTGTAGGGTAAACCAGCAAAGGAGTTTGTTCAACTATAAGATCGGAATTTCTCGTTGATCCGAAGAAAGTTTGACTATAGACAGAGTCTCCTCGGGAGATCTGCTCGGCGTCAAGGTCTCGCTGTAAGATTGCAGGTGGTTCCAAGGTTCGAGGCTTGATTTTAGCAATCGCTCTCTATATCGTCGCAAGACTCGACGTTCTCCTGGTTGTCCTGAAGCAGCGCTTCACCGAGGTCTAGAATCTTCATTACCCGTTCGTCCGCCACGGAGTAGTATGCGTTCCGGCCCGAGCGCCTCACTTGAACGTAGCCGCACCATGCCAGGCAGCGGAGATGGTCCGAGACCCGTGGTTGCGGGGCTCCTAGTTCCTTTACGAGGTCCCCGACTTTCATCTCACCTTGCCGGGACAAAAGTAGCAGGATGGAGAGCCGGGTCGAGTTTGCGAAGCCGTTGAAGAACTTCGCCAGCAGGCACATTTCCACGCTCTCACGCCCGACTTCTACTTCCTGGAGATGTTGCTCCGCTTTTACCAAGTCTTTTTGCATGCTCTCTCCTCTGGTAAAGAGTAGTAACTATACGCCCCTAAAAGTGCGATGTATATGTTTTCACGCATCTAATAGTATAGACATTCGAAGGCTCGTATCGGTTACGAGTTAGGTTCGCAAGCTTTGTGAACAGGGAATCCGAACGTCGTTCTTACCTGTTTCTTGGGCCGAAGGCGGTACGGGCCGCTGCGAGGTCCCACGATGCATCGCCGACGCTTTTGAAGATGATCGGACCGTCGGGTTGCGTGGGTTCCGAAAGGGCTTTTTCGAGGAGGATGGCTCTTTTCCAGTCGAAAGCGCCGATTTCTTCGGCCTGGATCAGGTCTCCCGCCTCTTCTTTCGCGCCGTCCAAAGTATCCACGACCACGCTGGACCTGGAGACGAGAGCCGTCGGAATCTCCGCCGCTTCCGGCTGAAAGGACCCGACCGCTGCTATGAAGGCATCCCCCGGAACTTTCTCCGGCAGCACAGGCTCGCGGCTGGTCGTGGCGGTGACTATGAGCTTCGCCTCGTCCAGCACTTGTCCCGGGCCATCGACGACGCGCGCATCCATCCCGAGGTTGGTCGCGTGTTCGGCGAGCGCGGCGGCCCGCTCACGGGTGCGGGAGCCGACAAAGACTTGCGAGACGCCGAGTCCTTCGTGGAAAGCCTCCATATGGGCGCGGGCCTGGGTCCCGGCTCCCACGATAAGGAGCGGCCCCTCCGGATGTGGCGCCAACTCTTTCGCGGCGAGCAGCGAGAGGGCGGCGGTACGCCGGGCGGTCACGGTGGCTCCATCCAGAAGCCCGAGCCGCGTGCCGGTCGCCGCCTCCATGACGATCACCTCGCCCTGAATAGTCGGCAGGCCGCGCCCGGCGTTCTCCGGGTGGACCGTAACGAGCTTCGTTATGGAAGTCTCTCCATCAGAGGCGGGCATGACGAGCAGAATCCCGCCCTCCGGCAGCGGCATCGCGGTTCTGGGCGGCGTTTGCATTCCCTCTTCCCGCCGGGCCAGCGTTACTTCCCTGATGGACTCCGCAAGCTCCGCGTATGGTAGCCGCGCGGCCGTCTCTTCTGGGCTTAGTATCTCCACTACTGTTCTCTCGGCGTGGAGCTTGACAGTCGTTCTGGGGAGAAGAGGCTGATGGGGTGTCGGGTTTCTCCCTCCGTTGCGAGGTCGGCCAGGACTTCGCCCATCACGCTGCAGAACTTGTACCCGTGACCGGAGAACCCGGCGGCGATCGAGACTCGCGGATGCTCGGGGTGTTGGGAAACGATGAAGTGCTGATCCGGGGTATTCGTGTACATGCACGTCCTGGCGTCGAGAAGCTCCCCGCTCATCGCTGGGACGTAACGGGACAGATAGCCCTTGAGGAAGTCGGTCTCCTCTTCGCCGACTTCTCTGTCTATCGTCTCCGGGGCGCAAGGAACGCCATCCGCCCGGAAGAAGGCCGCCTTTACTCCTGTCTCGCCGTCCTGGGCAGGAAAACCGTAGAACATATTGCCGTCTTCCGGCTCCCAGATAAAGATCGGGAACAGCGGCGGTAGGAACAGTCTCCGCTTTCTCTCCGGCTCGAACCAGTACATCACCTGCCGGGTAACCTCGAGCGGTAGCCGGAGGTCGGGAAGGAGCCTGGAAGCCCACGCCCCGACGGAGAGGACCATGCTACCAGCCTCGTAGGTCCCCGCCCCGGTCTCTACTATCACCCGGTCCTCAGAAGCCTCCCAGGAGACGAACGGCTCGCCGAATCGGAGGTCCGCGCCGAGGGCGGTCGCCCGGTCGAGGTGGGCGGAGACCGAAGCTTCCGGCCTGACGAAACCGGCGCGTTCTTCGTAGAGGGCCACCGTTTCCGGGTCGGGATCGAAGGCTGGAAAGCGTCGGTGGAGATCGGCGGCGTCGAGCATTTCGTAGGGGAGGCCATGCTCCTCGGCGCTCCTGACGCTGCCGGAGACGAGATCGCTCTCCGGGTCCCCGATCATGAGCCCTCCGGTAAGCGTCATCAACTCCTTGCCGGTCTCTCTTTCGAGTTGCTCCCACAGCTCGTAAGCCCGCAGCAGGAGCGGAACGTAGGACGGGTCCTCAAAGTATGCCTGCCGGATAATTCGCGAGCTTCCGTGGCTGGAACCTTCGGCGTGGGCCGGACCGTACTGCTCCAGCCCGAGGACCTTCCGGCCCCGGAGCGCGAGCTGATAAGCGGTGGCGCTACCCATCCCGCCGAGCCCGATGACGATCGTATCGTAAGCGGTTTCAGGCAACATCCAGGCTCCGCATCTCTAGTCTTCCAGCCGGTAGTCGAGGTCTGCGGGAAGATCGGCGATTTCCATCTGGGCTTTCTGGAGTTTGCCGGCGTAGTCCCAGTTCATCGACTGCCAGCGGGTGAACTGGTCCAGCACCCAGATGCCCGAGAGCCGGCTGCCGTTGCCGGACTTGCCGTTTCCCCCGAAGGGCAGGTGCGCCTCGGCACCGCTGGTCGAGTTGTTGACCGAGAGCATCCCGGCTGTGCTCCGCTCCCGAAAGCGCAGGGCGTTGGCGGAGTCGCGCGTGTAGATCGCCGCCGACAGCCCGTAGCCGTGGCCGTTTGCGAGCGCGACCGCCTCCTCGAAGCTCCCGAACCTCGCCACCCCGACGATAGGGCCGAAGGTTTCCGTCTTGTACAACTCATCCTCTGCCGTCACGCCGCTTACGATAGTGGGGTGACAGTAGAGCCCGGCCTCCGCGTCGCCGACGAAACCTCTTCTCGGGTTATCCGCCGTGATGCGTCCCGTTCCGGTCGAGCCGTGGACTTCGTGGTGTTTCTGGATGAGGTCCAGCCACGCCAGGAACCTCTCCTGGAAGCGTTTGCTCAACATCGGGCCGTAGAGAACGTCCTGGGTCGGGTCTCCTATCTTCGCCTCTTCTACCGCGCGGGTGAACTTCGAGAGAAACTCGTCGTGGATGGAGTCGTGGACGATGACCGTGCCGAGCGAGGTGCAGCGCTGGCCGGCGGTGCCGAATCCGGAGAACAGGGCTCCTTCGACAGCGAGATCCAGGTCCGCATCGGGCATGACCAAGAGCGGGTTCTTGCCGCCGAGCTCCAGGCACGGAGACTGTAGGTGGCGTCCGCAGAGCGCCCCGATCTCCTTTCCGACCTCCGATGACCCCGTGAAGCCGACCTTGTCCACGAGCCCCTCGTCCAGCGCCCGCTCCAGCCCCTCGAAGGCCGCCGGACCTTCCGCCTGCACGACGTTCAAGACACCATCCGGTAGGCCGCCCCGGACAAAGAGTTGGGCGAGGGCGTCGCCGATAGCGGGTGAGTATTCGGCCGGTTTCCAGACCACGGCGTTGCCGCAGGTGAGGGCGGGGATCAAGTACCACGACGGCACCGCCACCGGGAAGTTTCCAGCCGTAATAATCGCCGCCACCCCGACCGGCATCCGGAAGGTGAAGAGCTGCTTGTCCGGCATCTCACTCGGGACGGTCTGGCCGTAGAGCCTGCGCCCCTCGCCGGTGAAGAAGTCGCAGGTGTCTATTATCTCCTGTACCTCGCCCAGAGACTCCGTGTACGGTTTGCCGATCTCACGGGTCACCAGCCGCGCCAACGCCTCCTTATTCGCCTCGACGAGGTGCCCGATCTTCTTTATGACCCGCGCCCGTACCGGAGCCGGCACGCTTGCCCACTCCCGTTGCGCCTCCCGCGCCGCCCGGCAAGCCTCGACGAACGTCCCCGCGTCGCCGAGCAAGACCTCCGCAACCGTCTCATCCGTATGCGCCGGGTTCACGGAGCTCGTGCGACCGCCCGGCGCATCTCCCCGCTGCCGACCCCCTACTATGGAGGCAACCTCGCGGGCTTTTGATGCCGTCTCTTCTCGGGTACCGGTGGTCCGCACGTCTCACACCTCCTGGGACAAGCCCTCGACTCGCATTGCCAACATCCCGGACGTCATCCTACACCAAAGATTTAGCCCGGAGAACTCGGGCCGGTCACGCAGATTTCGAGAACGATGCAAGCAATCTGTTTGACCCACAAAAAAATTTAACATATAGTTATTATTGTTGTAAAAGTGTACTGTGAATCGGTTGCTTTGCACAGGGCTTTGGGAGCGATTGTCCAGCTCGTATCGTCGGCGGGGGACGGGGATTTTCCGACGAGGTGCTGGATAGGATAGGAGGAAGTCACGGATGAATGAAACCTTCGGGAACAGGTTCGTCTTCATCGCCGCCGGCATAGGAATGGCTGTAGGAGCCGGGAACATATGGAGGTTCCCGCGGATCGTCGCCGAGTTCGGAGGCGGTACGTTCCTGCTCATACTGTTGCTCGCCAACCTGGTTTGGGCGATACCGCTCCTGACGGCCGAGTCTCTTATAGGTAGAAAGACCAGACTCGGGACCGTGGGCGGGCTCAGGGACTTCATGGGGCGGAGGTACACTTGGATCGGGGCCTGGGTAGGCGTCGTGACGCTCGGGATCCTCTTCTACTACACCGTCGTGGCCGGGTGGGGTTTTCGGTACCTGGCATACTCCGTAACCGGAACCGTGAACAAAGGAGTCGATTCCCAGGCGCTCTGGGACAGGTTTACGGGCAACCCGGTCCAGACGATACTGTTCGAGGCGATCGCCGTAGTCTTCATGGTGCTCATCGTATATCGGGGACTCAAAGGCGGTATTGAGAAGGTACTGCAGATCACGATACCCGGCCTGTTTATCGTGCTGATTATCCTGACAATCCGGGCCGTTACCTTGCCGGGGGCTATCGAAGGACTTCACTTCCTCTTCGTCCCGGACTGGAGCAGGCTCGGGAGCGCCCAGGTCTGGCTGCAAGCATTTACCCAGATGGCCTTCTCGACCGGTGCGGGCTGGGGGCTTCTCCTGACGTACGCGGTGTATACGAGAGACAACGACGACATAACCCTCAACGCCAGTGCCCTGGTCTTCGGCAACCTGT